>CAMCUJ010000022.1 GCA_945878965.1 uncultured Clostridia bacterium | reverse complement strand
CCCGCAACCTGCTGATTACAAATCAGCTGCTCTGCCAATTGAGCTACACCAGCTCGTGTGTTAAATGACTCTCGTCACAACTCACGATACACATAATATCACATTATTTTTTCTTTGTCAATAGTTTTTTTGAAAAAAATTAAAAAATTAATTTAATATTGTGACAATATACGTAAATTCATTTAATAAATAAATAATTGTGCCACAATCACGGCGGCAAGTCCGGGCAGACCCAAAACTCCCGTTATTGCCGCACTTATCGGGTTGAGTGACAGCATTACTCCCGCAATTCCGCCCACCGAATTTATAAGAACTATTACAATTCCGCCAAGCACTGTATTTATTATAAGCTTAAGAAGCCATTTAAGCGGTTTCATAAACAATGTTATCAAAAAAAGCGTAAGTATTAAAATTCCTATGTATATCATAATTGATTTCGTGTCAAAAACCATAATTATTCCGCCTTTCTTAAAGTTCTATTCTCATTTATTATTATAGAACAAGCTGCACTATATTATGACTTAGAAAAAATTTTCTGTTATAGTTTAAGCAGTGACTGCAAAAATTATTTATGAAAATTAAAATCAGAAAGAGAGATTGGATTATGAAGGTCACGGGAATTTTTAGAGGATATGATGATATAGATGCTGCGATTATGGAGCTTTCCGACTTGGGTATTAAATCAAAGAATGTATATATATCTGCATTTCAAGACACGGACTTTGGAAGCGAATTTGCAAAAGAGCTTGCAAGCATTGATTTAGACAAATACAGCAAAGACCGAAGCGATTCGGGAATTGAAGATTATAATCCTTTAAACAATAAATTATTTGTTGCCGGTGCAGCACTTATAAATGCAACAAATCCTTCAGGTTCAAGATTATTTTCGGGAGAGCCTGACGGTGCTAATATTGAAAGCGTAGCAACAGGAATTTTTGATACACAGTCAAAGAAAACAGAAAAGAATTATAATAAATATGTAGTGTCGGTTCCGTGCATAGATAATGCAGCCGCAAACACTATTGCGATAAGACTGAGAAACAGCGGAGCGGAAAACGTAAGCATTGAACTTTAAACTGTGGGACGGGACGTTAAGAACGCCGTCCCCTGCCAAAATTCATTTCTATGATATGGATTGTGTTACAGTAAAATTATCGTTATTTAATTTGTCAAATCCTTGACATAAATATTTGAAAGAGTTATAATACATTTTATGATATAGCTTATTAATCACGGTTATAGAATTAATAAGGGCAATATGAAAGGAATTGATTTTATGACTATTACTTATGAATATTATAATGCTTTATATGTTAATCTTACTAACAGATGCAGTAATGAATGTGCGTTTTGCGTACGTACAAAAAAAGACGCTGTAAATGATAAAGATAATTTATGGCTTGACCGTGAACCGAGCATAGAAGAAATTAAGGCTGATTTTTTAAAGCGTGATTTAAGTAAATACAGCGAAGTTGTATTCTGCGGTTACGGTGAGCCTCTTATGAGGTTTGACGATGTTATAGAGGTTTCAAAGTGGCTTAAAGAAAATTTTGCTAATATAAAAATTCGTATTAATACAAACGGTCAGGCAAATATGATTGCAGGAAAGGATGTAACGCCGCTTATGGAGGGGTTGATTGACAGTATTTCTATAAGCCTTAATACCGATACGGCCGATAAATATCAAAAGATTTGCAAAAGTGAATTTGGTGAGGCGGCTTTTGAAGGATTACAGGATTTTGCGGTTAAGGCAAGCAGATTTGTTCCCGAAGTAACTCTTTCTGTAGTTGACAAGGTTTTAAGTGATGACGAGATAGAAAATTGTTCAAAAATTGCGGAAAAATGCGGTGTTAATTTTAGAGTAAGAGAGTATATTTCAAAGTAGAAAGAGCTAAAACTAACAATATGCCGGATTGTTAAGTTTAAGCGTAAATTGAAGTTTTGTGATTAAAGGAGGAATTTACAAATGATAGAGATGGAGTACATAACTCTTGATAAAAAAGATTTTATTACTGAACACTTGAACCGAAAATGTACTCAGAATTCAGAGTTTACCTTTACAAATTTATTTATGTGGCGAAAGAGTTATGATATAAGATATGCAGTTATAAATGATAACCTTTGTCTTATGCCTAAGCATTCGTCAGGGCCGAGAAGTGCAACATTTCCGCTGGGCAACAATAAGATTAAAGAAACTATTGAGGAATTGGTCGATTATTTTGTAAGCCGAGGTGAAGTTCCGCTTATAAGACTCTATAATGATGAGGCGGTAGAACAGCTTAATGAAATTTTCCCGGGAAAATTTACAATTACAGAGGATGTCAGTTATTATGATTATGTTTACAGGGTTGAAGATTTAATTAAGCTTTCGGGAAAAAAGTATCATTCTAAAAAGAATCATATAAATAAATTTAAAAGCCTATATAGCTATGAATATTCAACTATGACTCCTGCTGACAGAGAGGAGTGTATGGAGCTGTTCGACAGATGGTACAACGAGAAAAAGGACGAGATAGAGGGAGTTTCGGAGGAACGAGAGGCGGTTTTTGAATTCCTTAACAACTGGGAGAATCTTGACATAGTCGGAGGCTGCATAAGAGTTGACGGAAAGATGGTTGCATTTTCATTCGGAGAGGTTTTATCCGGCTGTCAGAGTATGGCGGTAATTCATTTAGAGCATGCGGACACGAATTATCAAGGTGCATATGCAATGATAAATCAGCAGTTTTTAGAGCATGAATGGAGCGGTTTTGAATATGTGAACCGTGAGGAGGATATGGGTATTGAAGGCTTAAGACGTGCCAAGCAGTCATACCGTCCGGCTTTTATGGTTAAGAAATATGTTGCGACATTTTAAACACGCCGACTGCCAGTTGGCGTAACGAGATATTCTTGCTCAGCTTAGCTTACCAATATAAAAGTAAAGGAAGCGAAACAGAAGCAAGGAACGTTATTTCCTATGGAAGAATATATTAGCGTTAGGGTTACGGTCTAATATATTGTTCCTTTTTTTATGCAAAAAAAAATTATAAAAAGCTATTGACATCGTATAAAATATATGATATAATTATTATCTGTTTATAGTGCTTATTTTATGCGTTTATGCGAAAATTCACTTAAAGAAATACTATTTATAATTAATTCTATACGATAAAACTTATGAATTTTAAATAAGTTTTCAGAATATAGGTATAGGTGAATTAAAATATGGTTAGAATATTTTAGTAAAAATTAAGAATCAGCAGCTTTTTCTTAAGATTTGAATGAGAAAAGGTCTGTTTGTTTTGCGTTTTAAAGGGTTTGACTAAACCGCAGTAAAAGTGTCTTAAAATGCTGAAAAACAGATATATTTCGCATATTTAAAAGGCGTTTTAGGTTTAGCATTAGCTTTCTAAAATTCGGGTGAATTGTTAAAACATCAAGGTTGGCACTTTCATTACATTGAAATAAAATTTTACAAGAGGTGATTAGTTTTATGGTACATCCGCATCCGGTAAAACTCGGAAAGAACGAGCGAATGAGTTACGGCAAAATTCGTGAAGTTATTGATATGCCTAATCTGATTGAAATTCAGAAAAACTCATACGAATGGTTTTTGTCCGAGGGACTAACAGAGGTCTTTCACGACGTATCACCCATTACGGATTATACAGGTAATCTGATTCTGGAGTTTGTTGATCACAAGATAGATTATGATAATCCAAAGTACGATATAGAGGAATGTAAGGAGAGGGACGCTACATATGCGGCACCGCTGCGTGCGAAGGTGCGTTTAATTAACAAGGAAACAGGCGAGGTTAAGGAACAGGAAATCTTTATGGGCGATTTTCCGCTTATGACTCCGTCGGGAACCTTTGTTATAAACGGTGCTGAGCGTGTTATCGTAAGCCAGCTTGTAAGAGCCCCAAGCGTTTACTACTCACAGGAGTTCGATAAAATAGGAAAAAAGCTTTTTTCATCACAGGTAATTCCAAACCGTGGTGCATGGCTTGAATATGAAACCGACAGTAACGATATATTCCATGTTCGTGTTGACAGGACAAGAAAAATGCCTGTAACCGTTCTTATAAGAGCACTTGGAATAGGAACCGATGCTGAAATTAAGGAGCTTTTCGGCGAGGACGAAAGACTTCTTAAGACAATAGAAAAGGATGGCACAAAGTCAAGAGAGGACGGACTTTTAGAGGTTTACAGAAGACTTCGTCCGGGTGAGCCTCCGACGGTCGACAGTGCCGATGCACTTTTAACAGGTCTTTTCTTTGACCCTAAGCGTTATGACCTTGCAAGAGTCGGAAGATATAAGTTTAATAAGAAGCTTAAGCTTTCCGCAAGAATTGTAGGTCAGATTTCCGATGAAACTATTGCAAACCCTGAAACGGGCGAGATAGTTGTTGAAGAAGGAATGAAGATTACCGCAGATATTGCGGCAGAGCTTGAAAGACTTGCGGTAAACTCTATTGTTTTAAGAGTTGACGAGGGAAAGACAACTAAGGTTATTTCAAACGGAATGGTTGACCTTAAGAATTACGTTGACTATGAGCCTCGTGATTACGGAATTAACGAAAAGGTCAGATACGTTGTCCTTAAGGAAATTATGGAAAAGTATCCGGACGTAAATTCCGATGAATTTAAGGAAGAACTAAAGGAAAGAAAAGACGAGCTTATCCCTCGTCATATATTAATAGATGATATCATAGCCTCGATTTCATATATGGGCAACCTTGCCGGCGGAGTCGGAAAGGTAGATGATATCGACCATCTTGGAAACCGCAGACTTCGTTCTGTAGGAGAGCTTTTACAGAATCAGTTCAGAATAGGTCTTTCAAGAATGGAGAGAGTTGTAAGAGAAAGAATGACAACTCAGGATCTTGAGGGAATTACTCCTCAGTCACTTATAAATATAAGACCCGTAACCTCTGCGGTTAAGGAGTTCTTCGGTTCATCACAGCTTTCGCAGTTTATGGATCAGATTAACCCTCTTGCAGAGCTTACGCACAAAAGACGTCTAAGCGCCTTAGGACCGGGCGGTCTTTCAAGAGAAAGAGCCGGCTATGAGGTTCGTGACGTTCACCATTCGCATTACGGCCGTATGTGTCCTATAGAAACTCCTGAAGGACCAAACATCGGTCTTATAAACTCACTAAGCGGTTTTGCGAAGGTTAATGAATACGGATTTATCGAAACTCCGTACAGAAAGGTTGATAAGGAAACCGGTACTGTTACGGATGAGATTGAATATATGACGGCAGATACAGAGGATGATTACTATGTAGCTCAGGCTAATGAGCCTCTTGACGAAAACAACAAGTTTGTTTCAAAGAAGGTTGTAACACGACATAAGGATGAATTCCTTGAGCTTGATGCACACCATGTAGATTATATGGATGTATCGCCGAGACAGGTTACTTCAATTGCTACAGCTATGATACCGTTCCTTGAAAATGATGATGCTAACCGTGCTCTTATGGGTTCTAATATGCAGCGTCAGGCGGTTCCGCTTCTTGTTCCGGAGTCACCGATTATTGGTACGGGTATGGAATACAAGGCGGCTAAGGATTCAGGTGTTTGTGTCCTTGCAAAGCACAGCGGAGTGGTTGAAAAGGTTTCTGCCAATGAAATATACATTAAAACCGACGGCGGAACAGTTGATAAGTATAAGCTTATTAAATTCAGCCGTTCAAACCAGGGTATGTGTATAAATCAGCGTCCGATTGTCCGCAAGGGCGAGAGAGTTGAAAAGGACGATATAATCGCTGACGGACCATCTACAAAGGACGGAGAAATCGGACTTGGACGTAACATTCTTATAGGCTTTATGACATGGGAGGGTTATAACTATGAGGATGCTATGCTTATTAATGAAAAGCTTGTTAAGGAAGATATTCTTACATCCATTCATATAGAAGAGTACGAAATTGAAGCAAGAGATACAAAGCTTGGACCTGAGGAAATCACAAGAGATATTCCGAATGTTGGTGAGGACGCACTTCGTGATCTTGACGATCGAGGAATTATCAGAATCGGTGCAGAGGTAAGTGCCGGAGATATTCTTGTAGGTAAGGTTACTCCAAAGGGTGAAACCGAGCTTACAGCCGAAGAGAGATTGTTAAGAGCAATTTTCGGTGAAAAGGCGAGAGAGGTAAGAGATACATCGCTTAGAGTTCCGCACGGTGAGTATGGAATTATTGTTGATGTTAAAGTATTTACAAGAGCGAACGGAGATGAGCTTCCGCCGGGAGTAAATCAGATAGTACGCTGTTATATTGCACAGAAGAGAAAGATTTCTGTCGGAGATAAGATGGCAGGTCGTCACGGAAATAAGGGTGTCATTTCAAGAATACTTCCTGAGGAGGATATGCCGTTCTTACCGGACGGAACACCGCTTCAGATAGTTCTTAACCCTCTGGGCGTTCCTTCACGTATGAATATCGGACAGGTGCTTGAGGTGCATCTTGGCTATGCTGCAAAGAAGCTTGGCTGGAAGGTTGCAACTCCGGTATTTGACGGTGCAAACGAGGAAGATATTATGAATGCGCTTGAAAAAGCCGGCTATGACAGAGATGGTAAGACTGTACTTTATGACGGAAGAACGGGAGAGCCGTTTGACAACCGTGTAACCGTTGGTTATATGCATATGCTTAAGCTTGCTCACTTGGTTGACGATAAGATTCACGCACGTTCAACAGGTCCTTACTCGCTTGTAACTCAGCAGCCTCTTGGCGGTAAAGCACAGTTTGGCGGACAGAGATTCGGAGAGATGGAAGTTTGGGCACTTGAGGCTTATGGTGCGGCTTATACGCTACAGGAAATTCTTACTGTTAAGTCTGATGACGTTGTAGGACGTGTTAAGACCTATGAGTCTATTGTTAAGGGCGAGAATGTTCCAAAGCCGGGCGTTCCGGAGTCATTTAAGGTTCTTATTAAGGAGCTTCAGAGTTTGGCTCTTGATGTTAAGGTTCTTGATGGAAACGGAAATGAAGTTATCCTTAAGGAGATGGAAGACGAACCGGGAGATTTATCGGTAAATATTTCAGGCAATGAGCGTGACAGCGATGACGGAGATGATGATAAGGATTTATTTAATCTTGCTCCTGACGATGATGAAGACGATGAGCTTATAGCTGAAGACAGAGAAGATGATGAAATCGAAGATGACGACATCTTTGGTTTTGATGATGAAGAGTCAGATGATATGTTGTTTGATGAGGAGCCTGAGATGGAGTCTATCCATGATATTGCTGAGGCTGAGGACAGTATTGACGACGATAATGATGACGAATATGATTATTAATAATTCAATATAAGATTGATATATTGAATCTCAGATAATTAAATTGAGATACTTCCGCCGCAATGCGGCGGAGGGACTTGATTTTTCAAATGATAGTTGCTTTTGCAAGAATCTTAAAACTCTGTGCAGCTGTTAATGTACATAAGTATAGCGAAGATGCTCACAGCGAGCTATATTAAAGGGGTTTTAGTGTCGGTTTTACGATTGGCATAATTGATATTGTAGGGCAGAATTGAATTTGTGGGCAGAAAGTTGAGTGTTCGTTATGAGTGAATATCAAAATTTTGAAGCTATGCAGATAGGCTTGGCTTCACCGGAAAAAATCCGCGAATGGTCTTACGGCGAGGTTAAAAAACCGGAAACAATAAACTACAGAACCCTTAAGCCTGAAAGAGATGGCTTATTCTGCGAGCGAATTTTTGGTCCTCAGAAGGACTGGGAATGTTACTGCGGAAAATACAAGCGTGTAAGATATAAGGGTGTAGTCTGCGATAAGTGCGGAGTTGAGGTTACACGTTCTAAGGTAAGACGTGAAAGAATGGGTCATATAGAGCTTGCGGTTCCTGTATCGCATATATGGTACTTTAAGGGGATACCGAGCCGAATGGGTTTAATTCTTGATATGTCCCCAAGACTCCTTGAGAAGGTTCTTTATTTTGCGGCATACATTGTAATAGACCCGGGTGCTACAGGGTTTATGAAAAATCAGATACTAAGTGAAAAGGAATACAGAGAGGCAAAGGAAAAGTACGGTGACACATTCAAGGCAGGAATGGGTGCCGAGGCTATACTTGAGATGCTTCAGCGCATAGATCTTGATCAGCTTTATGAGGAGCTTACAGCAGACCTTAGCGGTGCTAAGGGTCAGAAGAAAATCAGAACCGCAAGACGTCTTGAGGTTGTAGATGCATTCAGACAGTCGGGAAATAAGCCTGAATGGATGATACTTACGGTTATACCTGTAATTCCGCCTGACATAAGACCTATGGTTCAGCTTGACGGCGGCAGATTTGCCACATCTGACCTTAATGATTTATACAGACGAGTAATAAACAGAAATAATCGTTTAAAGAAGCTTCTTGATTTGGGAGCACCTGAGATTATAGTAAGAAACGAAAAGAGAATGCTTCAGGAGGCAGTTGATGCACTTATTGACAACGGCAGACGAGGCAGACCGGTTACAGGTCCCGGCAACAGAGCACTTAAGTCGCTTTCTGATATGCTTAAGGGTAAACAGGGACGTTTCCGTCAGAACCTTCTCGGTAAGCGTGTTGACTATTCGGGACGTTCGGTTATCGTTGTAGGTCCTGAGCTTAAGATATATCAGTGCGGACTTCCTAAGAAGATGGCGCTTGAATTATTTAAGCCTTTTGTTATGAAGAAACTTGTAAAGAGCGGACTTGCACATAATATTAAATCAGCTAAGAGAATGGTTGAAAGAGTTCGTCCTGAGGTTTGGGATGTGCTTGAAGAAGTTATTTCCGAGCATCCGGTGCTTCTTAACCGTGCTCCTACACTTCACAGACTTGGTATTCAGGCATTTGAGCCGGTGCTTGTTGAGGGTAAGGCGCTTAAGCTTCATCCGCTTGTATGTACAGCTTACAATGCCGACTTTGACGGTGACCAGATGGCGGTGCATTTGCCGCTTTCGGCTGAGGCACAGGCTGAGGCGAGATTCCTTATGCTTTCAGCTAATAACCTTCTTAAGCCTCAAGATGGTAAGCCGGTAACCGTTCCTACACAGGATATGGTGCTTGGAAGCTACTATCTTACAATTGAGATTGACGGTGAGATTGGTACAGGCAAGATATTCGGTTCGGTTGATGAGGCGACCCTTGCATATGCTAACGGTGCTGTCGGTCTTCACGCACCTATAAAGGTTAAGGTTGATAAGGAAATTGACGGAGTTATGCATTCCAAGATTGTTGACGCAACGGTTGGACGTATAATATTCAATGAAAAGATTCCTCAGGATTTAGGTTTTGTTGACAGAACCGATCCGGAAAAGCTTCTTGACTTTGAGATTATGTTCAAGGTTGATAAAAAGATGCTTGGAAAGATTATAGATAACAGCATTAAGGTACACGGAATTACGGAGACCGCAACTCTTCTTGATGACCTTAAGGCTATGGGATTTAAGTATTCTACACGTGGTGCTATTACTGTTGGTGTAGCGGATATGGAAATTCCGGAAGAAAAGAAACAGTTCCTTGAAGAGGCTGAAAAAGAGATTGAGGTTGTAACAAAGAACTTTAGACGAGGACTTCTTACCGATGAAGAGAGATATATGAAGGTAATCAATATTTGGAGCGAAACTTCAAACAAGGTTACAAAGGCACTTATGGATAACCTTGATGAGCTTAATCCGATATTTATGATGGCTAATTCGGGAGCGAGAGGTAGCGTAAATCAGATCAGACAGCTTGCTGCGATGCGTGGACTTATGGCTAACACATCAGGTAAGACAATCGAAATCCCTATTCGTGCTAACTTCCGTGAGGGTCTTACGGTACTTGAGTACTTCATTTCAACTCACGGTGCAAGAAAAGGTCTTACAGATACCGCTCTTAGAACAGCCGATTCAGGTTACCTTACAAGACGTTTGGTTGATGTCAGCCAGGAGGTTATTGTTCGTGAAACTGACTGTGGAACTGACGATGGTATATATGTAACAGACATTATGGACGGAAATGAGATGATAGAACCTCTTGCAGACAGACTTGAAGGCAGAGCTGTAATCGGTGATGTTATCAATCCGGAAACTAATGAAGTAATTATAAAAGACGGTGAACTTATAGACAGAGATACTGCAAATGCAATAGTTAAGGCCGGAATTAAGAAGGTTAAGATACGTTCTGTACTTAAGTGCCGTTCAAAGGTTGGAGTATGCTCTAAGTGTTACGGTCAGAACCTTGCAAGCGGTGAGATTGTAAATGTAGGTGAAGCAGTCGGAATTATAGCGGCTCAGTCAATCGGTGAGCCGGGTACACAGCTTACAATGCGTACATTCCACGCCGGCGGTGTTGCGGGTGACGATATTACACAGGGTCTTCCTCGTGTTGAGGAGTTGTTTGAGGCACGTAAACCAAAGGGACTTGCAATTCTTGCGGAGATTGGCGGACGTGTTAAGATAAGCGAGAGCAAGAAGAAACGTGAAATTACTGTTCTTAATGACGAAACAGGTGACAGTGCAGTTTACCTTATTCCTTACGGTTCACGTATTAAGGTTCGTGATGAACAGATTATTGAAGCCGGTGATGAGCTTACAGAGGGTTCTGTAAATCCTCATGATATCCTTGCGATTAAGGATTACACTGCTGTTCAGAATTACCTTATTCAAGAAGTTCAGCGTGTTTACAGACTTCAGGGTGTTGATATTAACGATAAGCATATTGAAGTTATTGTAAGACAGATGATGCGTAAGGTTAAAATAGAGAATTCGGGAGATACAAACTTCCTTACAGGTTCACTTGTTGACAGATACGAGGTTGAGGATGTAAACAAGCAGATGGAAGAGCAGGGACTTGAGCCGGCTGAAACATCTGAAGTGCTTATGGGTATTACCAAGGCGGCGCTTGCAACCGATTCGTTCCTATCTGCGGCATCGTTCCAGGAAACAACAAGAGTTCTTACCGAGGCGGCTATCAAGGGTAAAATTGACCCGCTTGTAGGTCTTAAGGAAAATGTTATTATCGGTAAACTTGTTCCTGCCGGAACAGGTATGGCTCAGTACAGCGGAATAGATGTTTATTCTATCGGCAGTGAGGACGTGGAGGAAGATGACGCTTCTCTTGTTTCAAAAAACGATACAGTTGAAGATACTGAGGAACAGGTAGAAATATCGGAAGTAAATTCGGATTCAGATAATGAGAATGCGGAAGATGCGGATAACGGCATTGAAAATACAGATGTTTCTGTGGAAGAAGCAGATTCGGTAATGATTGAAGAATAATGAATATTTACACTCAGGTTCGGTAAACCGAATCTGAGTGTTTTAATATTGGCTCTTTGTCAATAGTGGGGGTCAAAAATATAATGGAATTAAGATGGTTGAA
>CAMCUJ010000021.1 GCA_945878965.1 uncultured Clostridia bacterium | reverse complement strand
GCCTGCTGTCACTTCTTTTGCCATTACGTCCGTCGGCGTTAGCCGACCGAGAATACTTCATTACGACAACAAAGTTGCCGTGGGCATGTGACCGCCGTCACCGTCACTGCTCAGGTACTGGATACTACAGTAATTCTATGGGCAGAAAGTCCGTACAATGCCCGTACCGCATTGAACAGCTCACTCTTAACCGATGCATCTGCCGCTCCGCTTGCTACCACCAATACTCCGCTCGGTCTTATTCCCTTTTCGGAAAGCACAAGCGGAAGCTCACCACTGCCCTGTCCATAGGTTACAATACTCTCCTCAAGCTCCGTACTGTTATCTCCCTCCTCGCCGTTTATACGGCTCTGATTTTTAGTTTTCGTGTTCTTTGCAACTACCCTCTCCTCTCTCTTTTCCACATCTATTTTAACCCTCACTTCACCGGCTCCCCTTATCATCGAAAGTATCTCCTCAAGCTCACTTTCCATTTTCGTTATCTCTTTGTCGTAATCTACTGTATTCTGCGTATTCTCGGAATTATCACCCCCTTTGAAATTTATACCGTTTCCAAACGCTAAGAACAGTATTGCTCCTATAATCAGAATAATCACTATATTAATTTTCTTTTTTCCGCCGAATTTACCGCCTCCGCCGTCTTCGCCTTCAGCGTTTCCTTTTAATATTCCTTTTAAAAAATTTCCCATTCTGTTCAATTCACCTCTTTCTTTTGCTGTAATCTATTTGAACCTTACCTTTTTCTTATCAACTCCGTATCTCTCCCTGATAATTTTAAGTATCTCTTCTTTTTCTTCATCATCTGTAATTTCAGCTTCAATATTTATACAGCTTATCTCCCCAAAGCTCTCTATATTGTCCTGTTCAACCTCAGTATTTACTTTTATATTATGGTTTTCATTAACATTTTGAATTGTTTTTTCTATGTCCACATTCAGATTTTTGCAATATAGATTTATTATCTGCTCTTTTTGAATATCATCCATCTGTGAATGACTCACATAAGCATTATGTCTGTCAATTTCATCAACTATCTCAGAAGTATTAAATCCCAGCAGCCTGCTTAAAGGCTGAGTCATCGCAAGAATAAGTATAATTCCGAGAACTATATTTACATACTTCTTAAGAGAACCGCTTGGCAGTATCATCTCACAGACAGAACCGAATATAATAATTCCTGCAAGATGCAAGCTCCATTCTTTGATCGCATTAATCATTCCTTATCACTCCGTATACTCTTAAAATTTTAGCTATATATAACTATCTGCCAAATATCACCGCCATATTTCCCGCATTAATTACAATTGTAAGAATTATGATAAACATAACCGAAATTGAGGCTACCATAGAAAACATAACCGTAAGCGAATCCGCAAAGCCTGTAACGCATTTCACAATCTTTGAATCTGATACAGGCTCTGAAACCGCCGCAGTTATTCTGAACACCAAAATGCTTGCTCCAAGCTTTATAAGCGGAATAACCACAATTAAAACAAGAACCGCAATTCCTACAACTCCAAGAGAATTTTTAATTACCAAACTGCAATTCATAACCGCTTCAACGGAATCGGAAAGTATTCCGCCGACTACGGGAATAAGATTGGATGCGGCAAATTTACTTACCTTTATTCCCATTCCCGAAACCGTACCCGAGGCTATTCCCTGAAGTCCTGCTATTCCGACAAACACGGTAAGGCATATCCCAAGTCCCCATTTAATAGTTTTGTTAATCAGGGAAATGAGTCCCGATGCCTTCGGCCTATCGGAAAGATTATTAACCATCTGAAGCGCTGTTGACGTTACAAGAAGCGGTATAAAAAATGTTTTAATAAGCATAACGCTTACAGTTATGGTTGAAATAAGCACAGGCTCAAAAACCGAAGCAGAAATAAGTGCTCCGCACGAAACTAAAGTCATTAAAATCAGCGGTATTATAGTCTGCATAAATATCGACATATTATCAATAGCCGTTCGCCCAAAGCATATAACCTCCCAAAATGCCGCCGAAGAAATTCCGCATATTATCATATAGCATACATAAAACGCCGTTTTGGAAACGCTGCTTCCTATACCCGATATATCTCCGAGATTAACTGTATACGAACAAAAAACAGACAATGCCGTAACAAGCACCATAAGCTTAAACGATGACTGTATTTCCTTTACCAAAAGATACAGCATACGCTTAAATATCTTATCTATACTGAAATCAAGTCCGCCGTTTACTGCGTCCTCCATAAGCTCGCTTACGCTAAAATCGGGGATTACCTCCGAAAGCTCATCAAGGTTATATGCGGAATCTTCTATTTTGTCGCTGTAAAAGCTTATGTATTCACTCAATATTCCCGCAGTTTCAATATAGGTTTCATTATCAGCAATGCTGTCTGTTTCCTCTGCCGCAGCCGTACAGCTTATTATGCTTACAATTACTGTAATAAAGAAAATTATTAAATGAATTTTCGGTATGTATTTTATTTTATATTTCATAGCTTAATTTCACCGCTTTTCTTAAGTTTATGATAGTGATAACAGCTTTGTAACAACGCTGAGCATTTTATACATTATGGGAACCGACATAACCACAATTATAAGCTTTGCGGCAATTTCAAGCTTTGCGGCAACGGCACCCTGTCCCATATCCTTGCATAATTCTATGGCAATCTGAGCCGTATAGGATATGCCGATTATCTTTACAATTATCATAAAATAACTGTTTTCTATTCCTGCCTGTCTTGAGATATCATCAAATGCCGCAATTACTGCATTAAGATACGGAGCAATCAGCACAAATACCGCCGCTGCAGCCGCAATTGAAATCTGTATTGCAAGCTCCGGTCTTTGAGGCTTAAGTAATGTTCCAAGCATCGCTGCAATTATCCCTATGCCTATTACCTTGAATATGTCCATATGTTTAATTCCTCGTTTCTGAATTATACATTAATTATGAATTATGAGTTATGAGTTATTAATTGCACATTAAATTGAATTTTCTTTGCCACCGCCGCTTACAGATTGAAAATTGATTTTATTGTATTGAACAGATAGCTTATTTGCTCAATTATCATAAGAAATACAACTATCAACCCCGCAATTGTCGTCATCATCGCCTGGTCTTCACGCCCTGACCTCACTAAAAGCTGATTAAGTATAGCAACCAAAATTCCGACAGCCGCCACCTTGAAAATAAGCTCCACTCCGCCCATATTTAACATCTCCTCCTTTGTTAATTCATTTGTTTTAGTCATATCAGAATAATCGCAACAAAAACTCCTATAGCAAGTCCGATGCTTCTGTACAGCTTTGAATTGTCCCTGAAAAAATTCAATGCCTCATTATGATTTTGCTCAATTCTTGATATTGCCGAATGTATATTGTTTATCTCACTTTCCTTGTCACCTTTTCCTAAGTTTTTTGAAAACTCAAGTATTATTTCAATATCCTCTTTTTTAAGCTGTAATAAATCTTCGCTTTCCAAAAGTGCCGACCTCCATATATTTTCCGTTTCTTCTTCCCCTGTTCTATGCTTCATTCTAAAGGCTGTATTCTCTAAAAACCTTTTTACCCGCTCACTTCGATTCTTTGAAGCCGCCAAAACAGCTTCATACAGCGGTAAATTCATAAACGTAATATTAAATTCAAGAGCCGACAGCATTGCTTTAAGCTCCTCAAGCATTAAAACTCTCGCTTTAAATCCCGACGAATACAAAATTCCGAGATATCCAAACCCAAGTATAACTATCATAGCCAAAACAAATCTAATCATAATCAATTACCTCAACAATCAAACATTGACACCGAAATACTGTGAGGAATTATACTTAGTTCATTTTTACAGCGTTTAAGCTCCAAAAGCTGTGAAAATTCACCGCTCTTAATCAGCGGTTTTATAACCGGTCTTTCCGTAACCTCTCGAATATTTGAGCCGTGCGTTGTGCCTATAACCTTAACTCCTGTTCCAACCGCCGAAAGCACTGCTTCACATTCCTTCATAGTCGAAATCTCATCTGTGACTATAACGTCCGGCGACATACAGCGTATCAGCATAATTATAGCTTCACTTTTCGGAGCATTCTCTATAACATCTGTAAACCTTCCTATATCGTTTTGAGGACTTCCCCGATACATTCCCGCAATCTCGCCCCTATCATCGGTTATTCCCACCTTAAAGCCGAAATCCGAAATCTGACGGGCTATATCACGAAGAACCGTAGTCTTTCCTACCATAGGCGGTGCAAATATTAATGTGCTTTTAATCTCATTTCCGTCAAGTACATACTTCATAGCTGCATCCGAAGCACCCTTTCTTTCGCTCGCAATGCGAATATTAAGAGAGTTTATATCCGTAAAATTATGTATAACTCCATTCTCACAAACCGCACGTCCGGCAATTCCGACTCTGTGACCGCCGTTTATTGTAACGTAACCGTTACATATCTCATTCATATAGGCATATCTTGAATTTTCACAGATATTATCAAAAAGCTTATCTATCTCACTTTGACTCATAACAATCGGTTTTAAATCCTTATCCAAAAGCTCTGTATTTCCGCTTGATGTTTTAATTATTACGGGTCTTTTAGAGCGTATCCGTATTTCCTCAATATCATTATAGTTATTTTCAAACACTTCACTAAGCTGCTCTTTGAGCCTGCCGTAGGTATAGCTTAGAATTTCAAGTACCCTTTCCTTTGACATTTGTTATTCCTCCCATTATACAAGGCTTTGTTTCATTTGTTTAAATCGGAAAGCTATAAGGCTTAAAGCCTTAATAACTCGTCCAATCTCATAATTCATATTTATTACGCTTTGTCCAACTTTAGAACCTTTTTTTAATCTTGGCAGCGACAGCGACAGCGGTCGCTTTTTCACGGCAACGCTTTTGCCGTAACGAAAAAAGCCACAGCATATTCCGCTGCAGCTTTTTGCTATGGCTTTTAAACCGTATTAAGTTAATTTAAATTCTTTTTATTCTCATATATAAAACACGAAATTTTATAAGACGCAAACATAATTATTGCAGATAATACAAGCATTAAAGCTATACCGCTTATAAATTCAAAATTTACGACATCTTCAAGTTTGTTTATTTCAGTAACAATATCGGACTCTAAATTTTCAAAGCACCTTAACGTTATTCCTCCAAACAGTCCTATACCGCCAAAAACTACAAGCAGCATTATACGTCCCTTTTGAGCTCCATACTTATAAATAAACGGTAAAGTTATACTTATAACAAGACTTGATGCAAATATTGCTGCGAAAACCGAAGTAACAGTATTTTCTGTTTTTAAATTTGAATCCCACAAAGGAACTATAACAGCAATTACTATACATATCAGCATTGAAATTATCAGCATAAAAACAGAAAATATGTATTTTGCTCTGACTATCTCTCTTCTTCTGAAAGGCATTGTTAAACAATATTCATCAAACCTATTATATTCATCATAACTGAAATTCGACAGTATCAGCATTATCGAATAGGAAGGAAGCATAAATATAACAAACTCAGAATAGTTCGTAAAAAAAGCTGAAAACAAAAATATAATTAAAAGTAAAATAAGTGAGTTTTTATTATTTTTCAGACACAAAAATTCTTTTATAATAAGACCTTTCATTCTACAATTTCCCCCTTTACAAAAAACAATATGATATCATCAATTGTTGTCCTATCAATAACAAATTCACCGTATTTGTGTTTTGCTTCTTCTTTGTTGTCAACAAGCACATCATAGCTGTATTTATTTTTCATAAGTCTGACAATATCAGTTTTATCAATCTTGCAAAACTCTGTATCCTTGCATCTTATAACAGCATAATCATCACGCAGCTCCTCTATAGACTTTGTAAAAATCATCTCTCCTTTATCAATGAATACTATATAATCCGCTATAGTTTCTATATCATCTGTAATATGTGAGGATATAAGTATACTGTTATTTTCATCTTCTACAAAATTCATAAACATATCAAGAATTTCACGTCGTACAATCGGGTCAAGTCCCGAGGTCGGCTCATCAAGTATAAGAAATTTAGGTTTATGTGCAAGTGCCGCAGAAATCTCCAGCTTTTTTTTCATACCCTTTGATAAGTGTTTGATTTTTGAATTTTCATTAATACCGAATTGTTTGATATATTTACTAAACAGCTCATCATCCCAATTCTTATAAATAGGCTTCATAACAGAGCGTATCTCCTTAATTCTAAGAATTTCCGGAAAAAATGAATTATCAAGAACAACGCCTATATCCTGCTTTACATTATCTATATTTCCGCTCCCTAAAACCTCAACTTCGCCTTTGTCATTTTTGTCTATACCAAGAATCAGCTTTATAAGCGTCGTCTTTCCGGCTCCGTTCTGTCCTACAAGTCCGACTATTGAACCCTTCGGAATATCTAAATCTATGTCGTTTAGACAAAAATCCGCATACTTCTTTGTAAGGTCTTTCGTTTTAAGTACTGTATCAATCATTTTTCTTCCTCCCACAAAACCTTAAGTATTTGTACAATCTCTTCATATTCTATATTATACGTTTTTGCAATATTTACTGAATTGCTAAGATTATATTCCAGTCTTGTTAATATTTCTTCTCTTAAAAAGCCTTGGCTCTTACTTTTAACAAAATATCCTTTTCCCTGAACCGCCTCTATAAAGCCTTCCTTTTCAAGCTCCGCATACGCTCGCTTGGTAGTAATATTACTAATTCTTAAATCCCTTGCCAGCCCTCTTATAGACGGAAGTGCTTCGCCTCCCATAAGCTCTTTTCCGAGTATAGCCTCTCTTATATTATCAGCTATCTGTTTATATATCGGTATCTCGCTTGTGTTGCTTATTATTATCTGCAAATACTATCCCTCCTCTTTTAGTTAAAGTTTAAATCGATTTCAACTGTATATATACAGTATATACAGTTGAAGCATAAAAGTCAATAGGAAAAAGAAAAATAATTTTAAATAATGTTTAATTTGATTTATATTTAATTACCATTAAATACGATATCTACAATCTTCTGATAAACCTTTTCGGGATTGGCTTTGAATTTTTCAACTATTCTCTCAGCCTCATTTCTCTCGCCTATATAGATTGAGAAATCTATAAGCGGAGTTTTGTTATCTATAATATTCAGTCTTGCCATATACTGATTTTCGTTAATCGGAACAATCTCACAAACCGTTGAACTCGGACTTACCAAAGTTTCGTATTTCATACTTCCGACCGCATCATCTATTCTGTCACGTATACTCTTTGGAACTCTGTCCTTAAATAAGTCATTGGTTTCAGCACCTGCGTTTGTTAAGCTATACATGGTTTCACTTATATGAAACTTCTGCTCTATAAAATTATCCTCTATAAGCTCGGCAAGCATTATCTGAAGGTCAAAATATTCAAGTATACCCTTTTCCCATACCAGAATTGCCGCTAAATCCTCCATTGAAATAGGTGTTGAATACATTGCAAGCGTATAAAGAATTGTAAATTTCATCTCTTCCTTTTCAAGAAACATCAATTTTATCACCCCGATAAGAAATCAATTTCAAAACTCACATATTATCTCTTGTGTCTAAACCATAACCCGACAACTCCTACTCCCGTATGCGAGGTTATGATTGCTCCGATATTATAAACCGTTATTTTTTCAACTCCAAGTCTGTCCTTTAACATTTCCTTAAGAAGCTCAACATTCTCATCCATATCCGAATTAATAATAACCGCTTCATTAACAGACGGTTCTTCCATTCGCTCCTCGGCAAGCTCAACAAGCCTTGATAACGCCTTTTTCATTCCCCGAACCTTTAAAAATGCCTCCACAAGTCCGTCATTAGTCTGTAAAATCGGCTTTATATCAAGCATTTTGGATATTGCCATTGTGGTAGCCTTAATTCTTCCGCCTCGCTTTAAATATTCAAGGTCATCTACTATGAAATATATCCTGTCATTTGCATAAGAGTCCTCAAGAAAATCAATTATTTCATTCTTGCTGCAGCCCTTTCTCAATCATTTCAGCCGCAATCATAACCGGTTTTCCTATAAACATAGAATATCCCATTGAATCAACAACAGTAATATCAAAGCCTTCATTATTTAACTCTCTTGCAATCATACTCGCTGTATTAAAAGTTCCGCTTCCCTTTGACGATATAGTAATATGAATAATCGAGCTTCTGTCTGCTCCAATCTTCCTATATAAATCCTCAATCTCCTGAGGAGGAACCTGACTTGTTTTAGGGAATTCAGTACTGTTTTTGAGCTTTTTGTAATAACTTGAAATATCTAAATCTTTATCAGCCGTTATTACTTCATCGCCAAGAGTGATAATAAGCGGAAGCACCTCTATTTTATATTTTTCGGTAAATTCCTTTGGTATATCTGCCGCTGTATCTACTATAAGCTTTATCATAGTTATTTCCTACCTTTCAAAGATTTATGGTGCATTTTAAGAGCTGAAATACACTTTTTGATGAAAATTGCGAGTCTATAAATTATCATTTATTAATATTCTTAATTTTATTCCAATATTCCTTAGCCGCATTCTCGTTTTTATTATTGCCGAATTCATAGTACTTCCTGTTCTTGATATTATCGGGAAGATACTGCTGAACAACATAATGATTTTCATAATCGTGAGGATAAAGATAATTCTGACCCACTACAGTATTCCCTTCACCGTCATAATGCTTATTCTGAAGCTGACGTGGAATTTCTCCCGTATCCATAGAACGTATATCGGAAATTGCGTTATTTATCGCAAGGTACGCCGAATTGGATTTAGGGGAAGTTGCAAGAAGGATTACAGCGTTTGCAAGAGGTATTCTCGCCTCCGGAAAGCCAAGCATTAACGCACTGTCAACACAGGCCTTAACTATAGGAATTGCCATCGGGTATGCAAGTCCTATATCCTCTGCCGCAATAACCATTAATCTTCGGCATATTGATTGAATATCATCCGCTTCGACAAGCCTTGCAAGATAATGAACCGCCGCATCCGGATCTGATCCGCGTATAGATTTCTGAAATGCACTTAAAATATCATAATGACTGTCGCCGCCCATATCGTATTTAAACGCTTTCTTCTGAGTACACTGCTCCGCAGTTTCCGTATCAATAAGAATTTCGCCGTTTTTATCCGGTGCCTTATACATTACTGCAAGCTCAAGGGAATTAAGCGCCTTTCTCACATCTCCGTTTGACTTCTCCGCAAGGTGCATTACCGCTGTTTCATCTATATTTATCTTAAAATCCTTAAAATCCTCCGTTTCGAGAATTTTAACTGCTCTCTTTATTGCCTTTGCTATATCCTTAGAATTAAGAGGTTTAAATTCAAAAACCGTGCATCGGCTGAGTATTGCGTTATAGATATAGAAATACGGATTTTCCGTAGTACTTGCAATTAACGTAATTTTACCGTTTTCAATATATTCAAGAAGCGACTGCTGCTGTTTTTTATTGAAGTTCTGAATCTCATCAAGATACAAAAGTACACCGTTTTGGTTAATCATACTCATTTCCGACTCGTCGCAAATTCGTTTAACGTCACTTACCGACGCAGTTGTAGCATTAAGCTTATACAGCGTTTTATCAGCCGCCTTTGCAATTATATTCGCAACCGTAGTTTTTCCGGTTCCCGACGGACCGTAAAAAATCATATTCGGAATTCGCCCCGAATTTAAAATTCTTCTTAAAATTCTGCCCTCGCCGATTATATGTTCCTGACCCATCACGTCATCAATACAAATCGGTCTTATTCTGTCTGCAAGCGGTTTTAAAACACTCATAAATCCTCCAAAAACTATCTGATTGGCAAAGCTTATATATCCACAAAAAGTCGGATTAAATCCGACTTCTTGAGCTATATAACAAAATTAAGATACAATTTATTTCTCATAAAGAGGATACTTTTTGCAAAGTGCGTCAACTCGTGTTTTAACACTATCCTTAGAATTTTCGTAATCTGTGATTACAAGATAGATTAAATCAGCGATTTCTTCCATATCCTCCTCAACCATACCACGGCTTGTTGCGGCAGGCGTTCCAAGTCTTATACCGCTTGTAACAAACGGACTCTGAGGGTCGTTTGGAATTGTGTTTTTGTTTGCTGTAATTCCAACCTCGTCAAGGTCATGCTCAACCTGTTTACCTGTCTTTCCTGTCTTTGTAAGGTCAACAAGCATAAGATGATTATCTGTTCCGCCCGAAACTATGTCAATACCCTTGCTCATTAAGCTTTCGGCAAGCTTTGCAGCGTTCTTCTTAACCTGCATCTGGTACTGCTTGAATTCATCAGACAAAGCTTCCTTTAGACAAACAGCCTTAGCCGCAATAACGTGCATCAAAGGTCCGCCCTGATTTCCCGGGAAAACCGCCTTGTTTATCATTGCACCATACTTTTCCTTGCATAGAATCATACCGCCTCTTGGACCTCTTAAGGTCTTATGAGTTGTAGTTGTAACAAAATCCGCATAAGGAACCGGACTTGGGTGAAGTCCTGCCGCAACCAAACCTGCGATATGAGCCATATCAACCATTAAGTATGCTCCGACCTCGTCTGCTATCTCTCTGAACTTTTTGAAATCTATCTCTCTTGCATAAGCACTTGCACCTGCAAGTATAAGCTTTGGCTTGTTCTCAATTGCAAGCTGTCTTAATGCATCATAATCTATTCTGTGAGTTACATCATCAACACCGTATGGTACAACATTGAAGTATTTACCCGAAATATTAACCGGTGAACCGTGACTTAAATGTCCGCCGTGTGCAAGATTCATTCCAAGATAAGTATCTCCCGGCTCCATTGTTGCAAAGAATACTGCAAGGTTTGCAGAAGCTCCCGAGTGCGGCTGTACATTTGCAAATTCCGCACCGAATAATTCCTTTGCTCTTTCTCTTGCAAGATCCTCAACTATATCTACATATTCACAGCCGCCATAGTATCTCTTGCCCGGATATCCTTCGGCATATTTGTTTGTAAGCGGTGTGCCCATAGCCTCAATTACCGCAGGGCTTACAAAGTTTTCGGAAGCTATAAGCTCTATCTTGTTTCTCTGTCTGCCTATCTCAAGCTCAATCGCTTTCGCTATTTCAGGATCTACCTTTTTTACGTTTTCCAATGAGTACATTTTTTATCCCCTCTCGTATACATTACTTAATCATTACTTAATATTATAATAAATATTTCGGATATTTGCAACATATTTTTTAAAAACATTTAAAAATTTTTTATAATTCATATTTTAATTCCGTAATATTTTCTCTTTCTTTTTCTATTGACAATAACTTTTATTTAATGTATATTTAAATTATGAACCAAAACAGCATAAGGAGATGAATTTCAATGAGAGAAAAACTTTCCGATAAAAAAGAACGTGCAATGAAAATTTCAGAAATATTTGATAAAGTATACAGTGACGCAGACTGTACACTCGATTACAAAACGCCGTTTCAGCTTTTGATTTCAACACAGCTTGCCGCACAGTGTACTGACGCAAGGGTTAATATTGTT
>CAMCUJ010000020.1 GCA_945878965.1 uncultured Clostridia bacterium | reverse complement strand
TCATAGTAGATTATAACATAAATATTTTAATATTTCAATACTAATTTTAAATTTTAATACAATTAAATTAAGATCCCCTGCCTATGTAGGCAGGGAAATATCTTAACTTAGTTATAGTTTGAACTTTTAAATTTCAAAGTGCTTTAGAATTTACTTCTCGGAACATAAGATGTATGAAGTATCTTATGAGCCTTATGGCTTCCCGGACTTCCGAAGTAGGTTGTATAAAGCTGCTGAACTATCGGATTTTCGTGAGATTTTCTGATATGCTTTCTCATATCGTCAGAGTAAAGAGCCATAGCACGAAGTGATTTAACATCAACAAAGTTACGAACCGCCGATGGCTGAGTAGGCTGTCCGCCGCCGTTTATACAGCCGCCCGGACACGCCATTATCTCGATAAAGTGATAATTCTTCTCGCCCGACTTAACGCTTTCAAGAAGCTTTTTGGCATTTGCAAGTCCCGATGCTACCGCAACATTTACTTCTATGTTTCCAACCTTGTATGAAGCCTCCTTAACGCCTTCGGTACCTCTTACCTCCATAAAGTTTACTTCATCAGAGCTTTTTCCCGTAAGCATTTCTGTAGCTGTTCTGAGTGCAGCCTCCATAACTCCGCCCGTTGCTCCGAAAATTACGCCGGCTCCGCTTGATTCACCGAGAGGATTGTCAAATTCTTCGCTTGGAAGGTTCTTAAAGTCAATTCCGGCTCTCTTTATCATATGAGCAAGCTCTCTTGTTGTAAGAACTGCGTCTACATCAGGATATCCCGATGAGCATTGGTCAGGTCTTGTTATCTCGAATTTTTTAGCTGTACACGGCATTACACCGACTACATAAATTTTTGACGGGTCAATACCGTTCTGCTCGGCGTACCAAGTTTTTGCTATTGCTCCGAACATCTGCTGAGGTGATTTACAGCTTGAAAGGTTCTGAATAAATTCAGGATAGTTATGTTCGCAGTATTTAATCCAGCCCGGTGAACATGAGGTTATAAGCGGAAGTGTTCCGTGATTTTTAATTCTTTCAAGAAATTCTCCGGCTTCCTCCATAATAGTCATATCAGCTGCAAAGTCTGTGTCAAATACCTTTGTAAAGCCAAGTCTTCTGAGTGCCGCAACCATTTTGCCCTCAACATTGGTTCCAATCGGAAATTCAAACGCTTCGCCAAGTGTAACTCTTACAGACGGTGCGGTCTGAACGATTACATATTTGTCAGGGTCGTTTATAGCCTCCCAAACCTGTTTTGTATGGTCTTTCTCGGAAATTGCACCGGTCGGACAGACAACTATACATTGTCCGCAGCCTACACAGGCAACTTCACCGAGAGGCTGGTCAAAGGCACAGCCGATGTGAGTATTAAAGCCTCGCTCATTAGGTCCTATTACAGATACTCCCTGCCACTTGCTGCACGCTGCAACACATCTTCGGCACAGAATACATTTGTTGTTATCTCTGTACATATGTGCTGCCGAATCATCTATTTCATATTGATTTATTTCGCCATCAAACAGATTAACATCGTCTACACCGAATTCCTTACATATCTGCTGAAGCTCACAGTTTCCGTTCTGAACACAGGCAAGACAGCGATTATCATGAGTTGAGAGAATAAGCTGAAGATTGTGCTTTCTTGAACGGAATACTCGTTCTGAATTTGTTACTATCTCCATTCCCTCAGATATCGGATATACGCAGGAGGCGACTAAGTTTTTCTGTCCCTTAACCTCTACAACGCAAATTCGGCAGGCACCGATTTCATTTATTCCCTTAAGGTAGCAAAGAGTCGGAATGTTTATTCCTACACTTCTTGCAGCCTCTATAATAGTTATACCGTCTTTAACCTTATAAGGTACACCGTTAATCTTTATATTTACCATTTTCTGATCCATTTAATTCAAACCTCCTTATCCCTTAGAAATTGCACCGAACTTACATTTTTCTATGCAGGCTCCGCACTTAACGCATTTAGTTTTGTCAATAGTATGAGGTTTTTTAACCTCACCCGAAATCGCACCGACAGGACAATTTCTTGCACAAAGAGTACAGCCCTTACACTTATCTGCATCAATTTTATAGGCAAGAAGTGCCTTACATACTCCGGCAGGACATTTCTTTTCAACTATATGTGCAATGTATTCATCTTTGAAGTACTTAAGTGTGGAAAGAACAGGGTTTGGTGCAGTCTGTCCAAGTCCGCAGAGTGAAATTTCTTTTATATGGTTTGCAAGCTCTTCAAGTCGGTCTAAATCCTCAAGCTCTCCGTTTCCGCTTGTGATTTTTTCAAGAATTTCATATAATCTCTTGGTTCCGATTCGGCACGGTGTACATTTTCCGCAGCTTTCCGCAATGGTGAATTCAAGGAAGAATTTTGCCATATCAACCATACAGGTATCCTCGTCCATAACTATAAGTCCGCCCGAACCCATCATTGAGCCTATTTCTATAAGGTTGTTGTAGTCAATCTTGATATCCATAAGCTCTGCCGGAATACATCCGCCTGACGGTCCGCCCGTCTGAGCCGCTTTGAAGGTCTTTCCGTTCGGAATACCTCCGCCTATCTCTTCAATTACTTCACGAAGACTTGTTCCCATCGGAATTTCAACAAGTCCGGTATGTGCAATCTTTCCGCCGAGTGCAAATACCTTTGTACCCTTTGAGTTCTCTGTTCCCATTGATGAAAACCATTCGGGACCGTTAAGTATTATCTGAGGAATGTTTGCAAAGGTTTCAACATTGTTTTCTGTTGTAGGCTTTCCGAAAAGTCCCTTGATTGCAGGGAACGGCGGACGTGGTCTTGGTTCGCCTCGGTGACCCTCGATTGAACGCATAAGTGCTGTTTCCTCGCCGCATACAAATGCTCCGGCACCAAGTCTTAAATCTATATCAAATGAAAAATCTGTTCCTAAAATGTTCTTTCCGAGAAGTCCCTTTTCTCTTGCCTGTTCAATCGCAATTTTAAGATGCTCAACCGCAATAGGATATTCGGCACGAACATAAATGTAACCCTGGTCAGCTCCTACCGTATAGCCGGCAATAGCCATTGCCTCAAGAACCGAATGTGGGTCGCCTTCAAGAATTGAACGATCCATAAATGCACCCGGGTCGCCCTCGTCGGCGTTACAGCAGATGTATTTTTGGTCGGCTTCAACTTCTTTTGAAAATCTCCATTTTCTTGCAGTAGGAAATCCGCCGCCGCCTCTGCCTCGAAGTCCCGATTTTTCAAGTATGTCAAGAACATCATCGGGAGTCATTTCCGTGATTACCTTGGCAAGTGCCATATAACCGTCGTATGCTATGTAATGTTCGATATTATCAGGTGCGATTACTCCGCAGTTTCTTAAGGTTACACGCTTTTGCTTTTTGTAAAAGTCTGTGTCCGAAAATGCCATTATCTTGTCACCGTCTAAGGTTCCCTCGTATAGGTATTCCTTTGCAGGCGTTCCCTCTACAATATGCTTTTGGATAATATCCGGTATGTTGTTTATATCAAGCATTGAGTAGAATGAACCCTCGGGATAAATTATCATAATGGGTCCGAGTGCGCAAAGTCCGAAGCAGCCCGTTCTTATGATCTGAACCTCGTCGCTTTTTCCTACCTTTTCAACTTCTTTTTGAAGTGCCTCGTAAAGCTTAAGACTTCCCGAAGAGGTGCAGCCTGTTCCGCCGCAGATAAGGATTTGATATTTTGCAGAGTTTAAATTTTCTTTAGCTATATCTCTAAGCTCCATTAATTCACGTACGTTTCTCATTGCTCACCCTCCGTAATCTTTGCCTTGTATTCTTCTAAAATTCTGTCAACATCGTTTACGGTAAGCTTTCCGTAAACTTCATCGTTGATTGTCATAACCGGAGCAAGTCCGCAGGCTCCTATGCAGCGACAGGCAGTAAGTGAAAACATTCCGTCCTCGGTACATTCTCCGTCCTTAATTCCAAGAAGATCCGAAATTCGTTCAAAAATTTCTCCTGAACCTTTTACATAACACGCTGTTCCAAGACAGACCGAAATTTGGTACTTGCCTTTAGGGTTAAGCGAGAACTGTGAATAAAATGTTGCAACTCCGTAAACCTCCGAAAGAGGAACGTTAAGTCCTGCCGCAACCATTCTTTGTACTTCAATAGGAAGATATCCGTAAATCCCCTGTGCCTCCTGAAGTACGGGCATCAATGCGCCCTCCTGATCCTTGTATTTTTCAATAACATCTCTCAGCTTACATTCCTGCTGATATGTACCGCTGAATTTAACCTTACAAGTGCATTTGCTTTCCATTTATTTGTACAACCTCCTCTTTTCTTTTCCGTTTTAGCTTTAATTTAGGAAACTGAATTCTCTGTTTATTTTACTTACTTTTTATCACTATCCTTTATTATATATCATATTTGCATAACTTTCAAGCAGATTTTTTAAAAATTTTTGTACATTTGTTTAGAAATATATAACTTTTATTTATCTATGTGTAAATAAAATTAAATATTACTCCTAAATAATGTAATTTATAGTATTGAGCAACATATTATGTTGTCATTTTGAACAAATATTTTAAAAAAATTAGGCGTATTGAACATAGATAAGATTAATGATTAAGAGTGAGAATATGTCTAAAGAAAGAAGAAAAATAAACGATAAATATTATGATAAATATGATTAAATTTATACGTGGGTAAATTAGTAATAAATAATAAGATGAACGGAGGAAGGAAAGAGTATGAGAAAAAGGATAGTATCTATTCTTACAGCTATAAGCATAGTATTTGGATTAGCAGTTTTTAGTGCAGAGGAAGATGTAAATGCTGCGGGATATAACGGTGAATTTGACTTAAGCCGTCAGACTGTAAGCATTACAAATAACGGACGATACAGGGTTTACGGACGTTCAAACGGTTCTAACAGAATAGAGGTTGCGGAAAATCTTAACAATGTTTACATAGCCTTTGATTCTGTAAATATCCAGCTTGGCGGCGGAAACAATGCACCGTTTAAGGTTGGAAGAAACAGTGTTGTAACGGCTGAGATTATGGGAAACAATATATTGACCTCAACGGGCAAGGCGCCTGCGATTGAAGTAAATAAGAATGAGTTTGAATGCGGCGAGCTCATTATACGCGGTGACGGAGCTTTGGAGGCAACAGGCGGAAAGTACTGTCCGGCTATTGGCGGAAACTCTGAGAATGATGCCGGAAAGATAGAAATTCAGGACGGACTTATAAACGCAGTCGGAGGAGATAAAGCGGCGGCTATCG
The DNA here is from genome assembly GCA_945878965.1 of uncultured Clostridia bacterium. GTDB lineage: Bacteria > Bacillota > Clostridia > Monoglobales > Monoglobaceae > CAMCUJ01. Next base: position 6,282 of record CAMCUJ010000020.1, on the reverse strand, counting down.
GCGGCAGCTATAAGCACGGAGCGTTTGATATAAAGATTTACGGAGGTACGATTACGGCAGAGGCAAAGCTTGGAGGTGCCGGAATCGGCGGCGGCTTTGAGGGAGATGTTACCGACCTCTTTATTTCGGGAGGTAAGATTACAGCCAAAACCGACGGCAGCGGAGCCGGAATCGGCGGCGGTTATCGTGGAAACGGCGGAAATCTTCAGATTTACGGCGGTGACATTACAGCTATTACCGATGAATATGCGTTTGGTATAGGAAGCGGAAGATATGCGGCAGGAACTCAGATTACCATAAGCGGTTCGCCGTCCGTTCTTGCGTTTGCTTCGAGAAATACTGATGCTATAGAATATGACGGAATTGTTTCAAATTCAATGGCGGCTGTTGTAACGGGTACGTTTTCAACCGATTATTTTGAGGAAGAGCAGAGAATAGAGGTAAGCGGCGAAGGTTTATCCAAAACAGCGGTTATGCCTGAGGGAACAGGCGTTATGTCATTCCTTGCACCGAAGCTTGGCAGTTATACTGTTTCGGCAAACGGAGTACCGTTGTTCTGTTCAAATACAACAAGTGTTACAAACTCAAATCAGAAAGAAATTCTTGAGGTTAAGGATGCACATACAACTTTTACATTAAGACCAAGCTGTGCGTGTGAGCAGACTGATATTACATTTAATATTGCCGATGTTAAATTTACTTCAAAGAAGAGTGAAAGTAACGTAACTAAAAATACAACTAAAACTATAACGCTTTCGGCTACAGGCGGAACGCTTAAGCGTTGGTCGGGCTGTCCGAAGCACACCGGTTCAACAAATGCGACTTATGAATATTACATAGTGTCAGATCCGGCGAAAATTGCGGAAATTGACGGAAAAAAGCTTAAGATTACGGCAAAGATTGACGGTGTTTATACTGTGGTTGTAGGAGTTAAGGCGACTGTTCAAGACTTGGTTAAAACTGCACAGACCTCTTTTACGGTAACAAAGACTCTTCAGACTGATGCTTTAAGTATTGATGACTCCTCTATTACAATAAGCAAAAACGGAATTTATACAATAACAGGTTCAACACTCAGAAATACCATTAAGGTAGATCCGGGACTTGATGATGTAACTGTTATACTTCAGAATGTTACAATTAATCTTGATGGCTATGACGGAACGAAAGCATCCCCTATTGAGATAGGAGAGGGCTCTAATGTAACGCTTAATATTCCGAGCGGAACATCGAGAATTACAAGCAATGATAAGGGAGTGCCGATACATCTTAAGGACGGCACGTCATCAACACCTACGGTTCTTACTGTAACAGGCAGCGGAAAGCTTTATGCTACCACAAAAAATTCGGGTGCTTGTATAGGAAGCTCAGCCGCAAACGGCGGAAACAATACAAAGATTTATATACTTGACGGCAGTATTAACACTGTAACTGATGAGGGTTACTGTATAGGCGGAAACGGTGCGGAGGTTTTCATATCCGAAGATGTTGAAATTATGGCGGCGAATGCTGTGCAGGGAACAGCACCGATACTTGGAAAAATTATAACTGATAAGTATCAGACCTACAATCCGGCAATTTTAGTTCAGGGTCTGCTTGAAAAGCCTCTTGAAAAACAGGGTGACATTATTTTTAAAGAAAAAGAATTTTTGTATGATGATTATGACAGCAACGGAAATAAGAAAAGTACTACAAAAATTAAAAATGTAACAGTAAATGATATTCCTAAGAAAAGTACAGGCTTTGCCGCAATACTTAAGGAAATGGGCTCATACACTGCATCACTTGATACGGGAGCTTCAAGCGACCGAACTCTTTATGAGGGAACAGCCAAAGAGAGCGGTGAGGATTATTATGTTGTAGATGAATACAGTGAAATATTCAAAATGCACTATGAGGAATGCAAATGCAGTATTTCAGCTCCAAAGGCAAAGGTTGCGACAATAACGATTCCGTATGACAAGCAGGCTAAATCTGTGAAGATTGAGGCAAGCGGAGGAGTTGTAAAGTCAAGCGATGAATGCAGTATCCATACCAACGGAAGAGAGGGTGCATACTCATTTAGTATAGTAGAGGATGAAGATGATGTGTTTTCAGTGAGCGGCTCAACTCTTACGGCATCAGCTTCAAAGCCGGGTAAATATAAGGCTAAGATAAGAGTAAGAGTTTCAAGCGACGGTCTTACCGCTGAGAAAGAAATTTCGGTAAGTGCCGAAAAGCTTTCAAAGGAAGATATGGAGAAGAAGCTTGGCAAGGAGCATTTGCCGTATCTTGAGGGAGATGAAAGCGGTAATTTCAGACCCGACGATTTTATAACCCGTGCTGAGGTTACAGCTATGCTTTCAAAGATTGATGAAGGCTTTGCAACGGCTCAGATAATGCTTGCTGATTTTTCCGATGTTAAGAAATCGGATTGGTACAGCAAGTTTGTAAGCTATATGTCAATGCAGAATATGGTTACGGGCTATGAGGACGGCAGCTTTAAGCCTGATGAATATATGACCCGTGCGGAATTTGCAGCCATTGCCTGCCGAAAAGCGGGGCTTGAACCGAAAACCGCCAAGAACGCATTTAAGGATATAGAGGGGCATTGGGCAAACAGCTATATATGTTCAATGTCTAAGAAAAAGTATATAACGGGTTATGAGGATAAAAACTTCAGACCGGATAATTTGATTACAAGAGCGGAGGCTACCGTTATTATAAACAGACTTCTTGACAGAGAACCAAAATCCGAGCTTGTAAATGCGTATAATGCAAATTCACCGTTTCCGGATGTGAAGAGCAGCCATTGGGCGTATTATGATATTCTTGAGGCTACACTTACTCATTTCGGAAAGGAATTTCACTAAAAATTCGGTGCGGTTTATTGTATTGAAGATATTTTGTTACAATTAAGTCATTAAGATGATCAGGGGGATATTTTATGACAATAAACAATGTATATAACAATTTGCAGTCTTTGAATAGTTTGAGTAAAGGCGGTGTGGAAACCGATTTAAAGAAATCTCTTAATGCGGCACTTTCAAAAAACAAGAATATTTCATTGATAGAAGATAAGGTGAGCATTTCCTCTAAAAATTCAGAAAATGAAATAGGTACCGATGAATGGCTTGATAAAGTTCTTGAGGATCTTAAAAAGCAGGAGGAGCAGAGTGAGATTAACGGTATAATGTATAAGCTTTATACGGGAGCTGAGCTTAGTGCGAGTGAGCTTGATGTGCTTCGTGAAAAAGCACCTGAGCTTTATAAGATAGCTATAGAGGCACGACAGATGGAGAAAGACCTTGAAAATAAGCTTAAAAACTGCCGCTCTAAGGATGAGGCGGAAAGACTTAAGCTTAATTCGATGCAGAGTGTGGCTTACAGATGCGGAGCGGCTACTCCGTCTTCCGATATTCCGGAGTCGCAGCAGATTCGTGCAAGAATTTTATTTGCATCGGTTGATAAGGTGTTCAGGGAATTTTATGAGTCGGATGATTATGCAAAGCTTCCGCAAAAAAGTGAAGACGCCGCCGAAAGCCATCTTTCCTTGCTCTGCTAATGCCGTTAAATGAAGTATTTTCGTTCGGCTTCGCCGGCATAAAAAAAGCTTGATTTTTGGTAAGAAATATGGTATTCTATAAGGGTAGGAAAAGGTATATAAAATAATATACAAGATTAAAATGTGAAATGAAAAACAGTTTGAACTTAAATTTATATAGTTTGTTTAAGGATTGTGAGTATTAAGACTGTATAAGAGTCCTTACCCTTAATATGGTCTAATCTTAAAATCGGAGGTAATTTTAAAATGAAGCAAGAAGTTAAGACAGATGTTAAAGCAGATACAAAAAAAGTTGATGCTATAGCATTTGAACAGCAGAAACAAGAAATTATAAAGAAAATTTCCGGCAAATTAAGACGTTATTTTGCAAAGACAATTGACAATGCAACTCCTACTCAGATTTACAGAGCGTGTGCAACAACCGTTAAGGATACAATAATGGAAAAGTGGGCACGTTCAAAGGAAGAACAGGAAAAGAAGCACAATAAGGAGCTTTACTACCTTTCATTTGAGTTTCTTATGGGAAGAGCACTTGGAAACAACCTTATAAATCTTATGCAGTCGGATTTATATCGTGAGGCTTTAAAGGAGTGTGGACTTTCTCTTAGCGAAATAGAGGAAATTGAGAATGATGCCGGTCTTGGTAACGGCGGTCTTGGCAGACTTGCGGCTTGTTTCCTTGACTCTCTTACAACTCTTGAGCTTCCTGCATTTGGCTGTGGTATTCGTTATGAATACGGACTTTTCAAGCAGAAAATTGTTGACGGTTATCAGATAGAAATGCCGGATCCGTGGCTTGAAGACGGAAACATCTGGGAGGTAGAACGTCCTGAGGATAAGGTGGAGGTTCATTTTAACGGAAGAATTGAGGAAACATTTGAAAACGGTTCACTAAAGTTTAAGCATACAGACTATAATACTGTAATTGCTATGCCGTTTGATATGCCTATCTCAGGTTATGACACAGATGTTGTAAACACATTAAGACTTTGGAAGGCTTGTTCACCGGAGGCGTTTAATGTACGTGACTTTAACAGGGGTGACTACGTTCTTGCGACAAAGGATAAGGAGCTTGCTGAGGTAATTTCTAAGGTTCTTTACCCTGAGGATAACCACTATGAGGGTAAGATGCTAAGACTTAAGCAGCAGTATTTCTTTGTATCGGCTACAATTCAGTGGATTTTGGCAAAGCAGAAGAGAAAGGGTCATGACCTTTTCGATTTGCCGAACTATGTTCAGATTCATATAAATGATACACATCCGACAATTGCAATTCCGGAGCTTATGAGAATACTTATGGACGAAGAAGGCTTTGGCTGGGATGAAGCTTGGGAGGTTGTAAACGGAACATTTGCTTATACCAACCATACAATTATGGCGGAAGCTCTTGAGAAATGGCCTGTAGAAATGTTTAAGCAGCTTGTACCTCGTGTATTCCAGATTATACAGGAGATTGACAGACGTCAGAGAGAAAATCTTCAGTCAAAATTCGGTAATGACTGGGGTAAGATTGAGTATATGGCTGTTATATCCAATAACTTTGTAAGTATGGCTAATCTTTGTCTTACAGCGTGTCACAGCGTAAACGGTGTTGCAGCACTTCACACTGAAATTCTTAAGAAGGAAACATTCAGAGATTATTACAGCCTTACACCTGAAAAGTTCAAGAATGTTACAAACGGTGTAACACAGAGAAGATGGTTATGCAAGGCAAATCCTGAGCTTACAAAGCTTATAACCGAGTCGATAGGCGATAAGTGGATAGTAGGTTCTGATACTCTTGATAAGCTTATGCCGTTTGCGAAGGATTCGGCATTTGTAGAAAAGTTTGCAAAGATTAAGAAGAATAATAAGATAGCGCTTGCTAAATATATCAAGGAGCACAACGGAATAATGGTTGACCCTGAATCTATATTTGACGTTCAGGTAAAAAGACTTCATGAATATAAGCGTCAGCTTCTTAAGACATTCCATATAATTTACAGATATAAGAGCATTATAGAGGATCCTCAGAATGCGGATATGACACCTGAGACATTCATATTCGGAGCAAAGGCGGCACCGGGATATCATATGGCGAAGCTTATTATAAAGCTTATAAACAATGTTGCAGATGTTGTAAACAATGACCCGAGAACTAAGGATATACTAAAGGTCGTATTTATAGAAAACTACAGTGTATCTGTTGCTGAAAAGATAGTAGTTGCGGCAAATGTCAGCGAGCAGATTTCAACAGCAAGTAAAGAGGCATCGGGTACCGGTAATATGAAGCTTATGCTTAACGGTGCGCTTACAGTCGGAACTATGGACGGAGCAAATGTTGAAATTGCGGAGCTTGTAGGTCCTGATAATATATTCATATTCGGTCTTACATCGAATGAGGTTCTTGACATTTACTCTAAGGGTTCATCGGGAAGCTCTGAGCTTTATGCACAGGATATGCAGATTAAGAAGATAGTTGATACTTTAATTGACGGAACATTCTCAAAGGACAAGAATAATCTATTCTTTGATATTTATCAGTCATTGATAATAGGCAATAACGGATTTTCGGATCCATATCTTGTACTTCGTGACTTTGAGTCATATATTGATATATCGGGAGATATATTGCTTGAGTATAAGAATCAGAATAAATGGAATGAGAAAGCAATTATCAATGTTGCAAAAGCCGGTTTCTTCTCAAGTGACCGTTCAATAAGCGATTACAACGAGAGAATCTGGAAGCTTAGATAAGT
>CAMCUJ010000019.1 GCA_945878965.1 uncultured Clostridia bacterium | reverse complement strand
ATGAAGAAGGCGAAGAAAATTAGTTCATAATGCAGAATTAATGTGATTGCAAGCGAATATCAAAAAGATATAAAACAAGCAGGGCTCGGAGTATTTATTTGCTTCGGGCTTTTTACAATAGCCGCTGACGGCACCGATGGTTCACCACGCCGACTCATCGTCGGCGTGGTGACGTGCCTCAGACGCTGTAAAAAAAATTTAATATTTCTGAAAAATTTTTTTAAAAATCTATTTACAAATTAAAAAATAATGGTATAATAAATATATAGCTTTGTTTAAATGTTTACAGCTATTTAAATTTAAATATATTTTTCAAATTTTACTAAATGAACATCTGATAAATAGTTGTACAGCTTAAATATATACAAAGAATGCAAGCAGAGTTAATCTTAGATAAACGTTAGGGGGAAGAAACGTGTTTGAATTTGAAACAGACGTAACAAATCCGGCACAGATAAAAGTAATAGGAGTAGGCGGTGGAGGCAATAATGCTGTAAACCGAATGATAGATGCAGGAGTAAACAGTGTAGATTTTATATCGGTAAATACAGATAAACAGGATCTTACATTGTCACTTGCTGCAAAAAAAGTTCAGATAGGTGAAAAGATAACAAAAGGTCTTGGAGCCGGTGCGGTACCTGAAATTGGCGAAAAAGCAGCGGAAGAAAGCCGTGAAGAATTGGCTCAGGCTATAGGTGAAAAGACAGATATGGTATTTGTAACGGCCGGAATGGGCGGAGGTACAGGAACAGGTGCGGCACCTGTTATTGCAGAGATTTCAAAGGATTTAGGAGCTTTGACTGTCGGAATAGTTACAAAGCCATTTTGGTTTGAGGGAAAGAAAAGGGCTCAAAATGCTTCCGAAGGAATTGAAAAGCTTGAAAAATCGGTTGATGCTTTGGTTGTAATTCCTAATGATAAGCTTCTTGAGATGGCAGATAAGAATACTCCTATGACAGAGTCATTTAAGCTTGCTGATGATGTTTTAAAGCAGGGTATACAGGGTATAACAGATTTGATTTCAAAATCGGGACTTATCAGTCTTGACTTTGCAGACGTAAAAACTATAATGAAGAATACTGGAATTGCACATATGGGAATAGGTGTTGCAAGCGGTGAAAATCGTGCTGAAGAAGCTGCGAAGAAAGCTATACATAGTCCTCTTCTTGAAACAACAATTGACGGTGCTAAGGGTGTAATTCTTAATATAAGCGGCGGAAGTGACTTGTCTATGCTTGAGGTTCAGGCGGCGGCAAAACTTATTGAAGAAGCAGCAGATAAGGATGTAAACTTAATATTTGGTGCTATTATTGACGAAACTATGGGTGATGAAGTTCAGATTACAGTTATTGCTACGGGATTTGGTCAGAATGCCGCTGCTAAGAAAGAATCTGTATCTGAGGGTAAGAGCCTGTTCGGCGGCATCAAGGAGGAAGTAAAGGAATCAAAGCCTGATGAGGTTGCTGCAGAAAAGGAAGAGAGTCCTGAGATTGAAACTTCAAATATGTTTACTCGCTTTACAGACGATGACGGTATTGATGTTCCTGTCTTTTTAAGAAACAGAGATTGAAATTTAATTAATAATGCATAATTAACGTGTTGAAGTATATTATTGTCAAGCATTTGAATTAAAGATTAAAACAAAAATTAACAAGAAGAACTTAAAAGCCGCAGCGAAATGTGCTGCGGCTTTTTTTGATGGTATTGTAACTGCAAAATAATGGGTTAAAATAAGTATTTATTTTTAAACATTCAATATTAACGCTGAAAATTTACAATGTTAAAAATAAAAAATTTGTAAAATTAAATTAAAAAAATGAAATTAAATATGTTTAAAAATAATTAAACAGCCAATAAATCTGTAAGAACATCTTTCATATTACAAGGACAGACCTCATATTTTGAAAGATAAGAAATTACAGCCTTGGCTTCTTCTTTAGTGAAGAAAATGTTGTTAACTTCATAATTGTCAGAAGAAATATCATCCTCACCTAATGATTTTGCAGATATCCCATACATCTGAGGATTGTTTGAAAAAACCTCAGTAATCCCGTAGTTTACATTAACCGAATTCCCCGATTCAGTTAAAATTTGTATACTCAATGTATACAACCCCCTTTATTAAATAATTCCCTTTTTGCTGTTAAACCGTACCAATATATTCATTATAACACTTAAAAAGATAAAAATCAATAGTTTTTTCAAAAAATTTTAAATTATTTTAAAAATTTTATTTAGTTATATAAATTCAGTAAAGAATATAGCTACATAACAGAAAATGTTTGATTATAGTAAGTATTATTGTATTTGTTTTAAACAAAATAATTCATAATATTTTAACTTGCTTGATTTTTTGACGAATTTATGATAAACTAAAGACAAATGATAAAATTAATTTTAATTGAAGGGTGGATTATTAAAATGCCATTTATAAGTACAAAGACGACGGCAAATATAACAGACGAGAAAAGAAATGAGATTAAAGAACGTCTGGGAAAAGCCATATCACTTATTCCGGGAAAGAGTGAAAGCTGGCTTATGCTAAGCTTTGAGGACAATCTTAAAATGTATTTTAAGGGCGATGACCAAAAAGACACTGCATTTGTTGAGGTAAAGATTTTCGGCAGTGCAAGCAATTCGGCATACGATGCACTTACAAGTGAAATTACTCAAATAGTTAGCAGTGTTCTTGGAATTTCCGCAGACAGAATTTATATAAAGTATGAGGAGGTCGAGCATTGGGGTTGGAACGGAAGTAATTTTTAAATTTAATATAGAAAATAATACAATATAATAAAAATTCACATTTGAGGTGATGGAAATGGAAAAATTTTTTAAACTTAAAGAAAACGGTACTAATGTCAAAACCGAGATTATAGCAGGAATTACAACATTTCTTGCTATGGCGTACATTCTTGCAGTTAATCCGAGTTATCTTGGTGCAATTGAGGGTGTATCAAACGGAGCAATTTTTACTGCGACTGCGATTTCAGCGGCAATTGCAACGCTATGTATGGCGTTTTTTGCGAATTATCCTGTAGCACTTGCGTCCGGTATGGGAATTAACGCATTTTTTGCTTATACTGTATGTATGGGTATGGGATATCCTTATGAAGTAGCACTTACTGCGGTGTTTATTGAAGGTGTAATTTTTATTGTACTATCGTTCTGTAATTTCAGAGAGGCACTTGTAAATCAAATTCCAAAGAACCTTAAGTTTGGTATTACGGCGGGAATTGGTTTGTTTATTACAATAATTGCACTTCTTAATTCGGGGATTGTTGTAGCAAGCGAGGCAACAACTGTTTCAATAGGTTCATTCAGTTCACCGCAGTTTGTTTTATCATTGCTTGGTTTGCTTATTATAGGTGTACTGCATCACTTTAAAATTCCTGGTGATATTCTTATAGGAATTATAGCTACATGGATTTTGGGCATAATTGCCGAGCTTTGCGGCTGGTATGTTGTTGATATTGAAAATGGTGTTTATTCTTTAATTCCTTCATTTAAAGGATTAAGCTTTGAAATGCCTGTTATGTTTAACTTTGATTTTGGATTTATAACCAAGAATTTAGCATCATTCTGTGTGGTAATATTTACACTCTTATTTACTGACATATTTGATACTGTAGGAACTCTTATAGGTGTTGCAGCAAAGGGCAATTTACTTAATGAGAAAGGCGAGCTTCCTAATGCTAAGGGTGCACTTCTTGCTGATGCGGTTGGTACAGTTGTAGGTGCTTGTCTTGGAACATCTACAGTTACAAGCTATGTTGAGTCGAGCGCCGGTGTTTCTGTCGGCGGAAGAACAGGTCTTACATCTGTTGTAACGGCTGTAATGTTTCTTCTTTCTCTTATTTTAGCACCATTATTTACTGCAATTCCGGCATTTGCTACAACTCCGGCTATGCTGTTTGTCGGACTTTTGATGTTCAGCTCTGTTAAGAATATGGAGTTTGACGGTGATATTGCTGATGTAATAAGCGGATTTATTGCAGTTGTATTTATGCCTCTTACCTATTCCGTTTCAAACGGTATTATGTTCGGTATGCTTTCATGGGTAATACTAAAAATATGTACGGGAAAGATTAAGGATATCAAGGCGGTTATGTGGATTTCAACAGCGTTATTTATGCTGTATTTTGTACTAAAATTCATAGGAATAATGTAGCGACAGGGCAGAAAAGGCGAAAGGTATCGTCAAACGTTAAAAATATAAATGAGATATGGGAGTGGATTTAAATATCCTCTCCTTTTTTTGATAACTGCCGCAAAAGAAATACAAGCACTTGACAGAGAGTGAGAATTTGGTGTATAATTAGTCTATATAATTAAGGAATTTATTGAATTTCGGAGGATTAAATGAACGATTATCAAAAGAATATAAGAAATTTTTCAATAATAGCACATATAGACCATGGCAAGTCTACGCTTGCGGACAGACTTCTTGAAACTACAGGTGCACTTACTCAGCGTGAAATGCAGGCTCAGATTCTTGATAATATGGATCTTGAGCGTGAACGAGGAATTACCATAAAGGCGAGAGCCGTAAAGCTGATTTATAAGGCTGAGGACGGTGAGGAATATATTTTGAACCTTATAGATACACCGGGACACGTTGACTTTAACTATGAGGTATCACGAAGCCTTGCTGCCTGTGAGGGTGCAATTTTAGTCGTTGATGCCGCTCAGGGAATTGAGGCTCAGACGCTTGCAAATACTTATCTTGCGCTTGAGCATGATTTGGAGCTTGTTCCTGTTATAAATAAGATTGATTTGCCGAGTGCAAGACCTGATTTTGTAAAACAGGAGATTGAGGACGTTATAGGAATTGAAGCGGAAAACGCTCCTCTTATTTCGGCTAAGAACGGCATAAATATTGAGGCGGTGCTTGAGGATATTGTTAAAAAAGTGCCTGCACCTTCAGGTGATGTTAATGCTCCGTTTAAGGCTTTGATTTTTGATTCATATTATGATGCTTATAAGGGTGTTATAGCTTATGTAAGAGTTTTTGACGGAAAACTAAGAGTCGGCGATAAGATAAAAATGATGGCAACCGGCGGAATGTTTGATGTGGTTGAGGTAGGTTATCTTAATCCGGCAGGAACTGTAAACTCTGATGAAATTTCAGCCGGAGAGGTTGGTTTTATTGCTGCAAGTATTAAGAATGTCCGTGAGGTCAGAGTCGGTGATACTGTAACAACTGCGGATAATTCGGCAAGCGAGGCACTTCCCGGATATAAGGAAGTAAATCCTATGGTTTATTCGGGAATTTATCCGGCTGATGGTGCAAGATACGATGACTTAAGGGAGGCGCTTGAAAAGCTTCAGCTAAATGATGCGGCACTTCAGTTTGATGCTGAAACATCGGTGGCACTTGGCTTTGGATTCAGATGTGGTTTCTTAGGACTTCTTCATATGGAAATTATTCAGGAGCGTTTAGAGCGTGAATATAATCTTGATCTTGTAACTACAGCTCCGTCTGTTGAATACAAGGTTATAAAGACGGACGGTACAGTTCTTGATATTGATAATCCGACCAATCTTCCGTCACCTCAGGAGATAAATTATATGGAAGAGCCTATAGTAAGAGCGTCTATTATGACTCCTAAGGACTATGTAGGAAGTATTATGGAGCTATGTCAGGAACGTCGAGGAAATTACATTGATATGACTTATCTTGACGAAACAAGAGTTTCACTTAACTATGATTTACCGCTTAATGAGATTATCTATGATTTCTTTGATGTACTTAAATCAAGAACACGAGGTTATGCTTCGTTTGATTATGAGTTCAAGGGCTATGAGCGTTCTGACCTTGTTAAGCTTGATATTCTTCTTAACGGTGAGATGGTTGACGCGCTTTCGTTTATAGTTCATAAGGATAAGGCGTATGCACGTGGAAGAAGAATTGCGGAGAAGCTTAAGGAATCTATCCCAAGACAGTTATTTGAAATTCCTATACAGGCAGCTGTCGGAAGTAAAATTATAGCAAGAGAAACTGTAAGAGCTATGCGCAAGGACGTTCTTGCAAAGTGTTACGGCGGCGATATTACACGAAAGAAAAAGCTGCTTGAAAAACAGAAAGAAGGTAAAAAGCGTATGCGTCAGGTAGGTTCTGTCGAGGTTCCTCAGGAGGCGTTTATGTCTGTGCTTAAGCTTGATTAATTTGCTGTCGCACGGACGGATATGGAATCCGCCCATACTGTCTTGTAACAAATGAATTTTTACACAAAGTGTTGCACTTGGCTTGACAATCCGTTGTGCCTTCTGTACGGGCGAACACAGTTCGCCCCTACTACCTTGCAACAACTAAAACTTGACATTGCTTGATTTGTAGGGGCGAACTGTGTTCGCCCGTGTGAGAGCAATTGCTGTCCGCTTGCTTGAGGTTTTATTATGAATATTAAAAAAAATTCAGGAGTATATGTTCATATTCCGTACTGTATAAAAAAATGTAACTACTGTGATTTCAATTCATATTCCGATAAAGATATATGGAATTTAAGAGATTCATATTTTAATGCTCTCATTAAGGAGATAAAACTGATTTCTGAGTATACCGAGGATAAATGCTTTGACAGCATATATTTCGGCGGAGGTACGCCTACTGCGGTTGAAACTGAATATATTATTCGTATATTATGTGAACTAAAAAAGCATTTCGGTATTTCTAAGGATTCGGAAATTACAATTGAATGTAACCCAAAAACTGCGGATTATTCAAAGCTTAAAAAGCTTAGGGAATGCGGAATAAACAGAATAAGCATAGGGCTTCAGAGCATATTTGACGATACTCTTAAAATGCTGGGCAGAGCACATAATTTTAAGGATTTTGAAGAATGCTATGATATTTCACGTAAGGCAGGATTTGAAAATATCACGGTTGATTTAATGTTCGGGCTTCCGGAGCAGACAATTCTTAAGTGGAAAGAAACTATTGATTATGCGGTAAGGCTTGATATTAATCATATTTCGGCATATTGCCTTAAAATTGAGGAGGGAACGCCGTTTTACGATATGGAGCTTAATTTGCCGAGCGATGATGAAAGCCGTGAAATGTATGATTTGCTGGTTAAAAGACTTGACGAATGTGGTTTTAAACGCTATGAAATATCGAATTTTGCAAGGAACGGCTGTATTTCAAGGCATAACACTAAGTATTGGGACGGAGTGGAATATGTCGGACTTGGAAGCGGAGCGTCCTCTTATTTATACGGTGTACGTTACAGCAATGAATTCGACGTAAAAGAATATATAAGATTAATGGAAAAACGGACAAAGGAAGATTACGAAGGTTTATTTTTCGGTGCGGAAAGTGAAATTTCAGGGTTTAATGATATTGAAAGACTTACCGAAGATGATAAAATGAGCGAGTTTATTGTTCTTGGACTTAGGAAGTCGTATGGAGTGAGCCGTAGTGAGTTTTATGAAAGGTTTGGTATAGAGATAGAGGAAAAATTCAGAGAGCCTGTTTCAAAATACAAAAAGATGGGTGCTTTGTGCATTGACGGGGATAGAATGTATATTCATCCCGATATGCTGTATGTGAGTAATTCAATTCTTGTTGATTTTATATAGGTAAATGTTTCTTAATAAGTACGGGCGGATTCCATATCCGCCCGATAGAATATATGATGTCTTGTGCGACTCTGCTGTCGCTGTTCTTTTCTTTTTGCGCTAAGGCGCAAAGAAAAGAACCAAAAGAAAAATTGTTACTTCGTAACAGGTCTGCTACGCAGACTAAAACCTTGAGGCTCTGCCTCAAACTCCGCAAGCTTTGAAAAGCTTGAGCAAACTTTTAACTCCGCTTCGCTTTCCTTGCTTTCCTCGCTGTCGCCTATGAATTGGCTATTAGGTCGGACATAGCGTAAAGACCCGGCTTTTGATTTGCAAGATAAATTGCCGCACGAACCGCTCCGACCGCGAATACTTCCTTTGAAGTTGCCTGATGCTTAACCTCAATAACCTCATCTGTTCCGGCGAAGATTACCGAATGCTCGCCGACTATAGTTCCGCCTCTTACTGCGTGAATTCCTATCTCGTGTGCGTCACGTTTCTTTCTTACGGAATGACGGTCATAGGTGTATTCCGGATTGTATGAAACAGCCTCGGAAATTGCGTCGGCAATGGCAAGAGCTGTTCCGCTCGGTGCGTCAAGCTTCTGGTTATGGTGCTTTTCTATAATTTCTATGTCAAAATTGTTTTCAAGAATTTTTGCCGCACGGCATACTAAATCTATAATTAAATTTACTCCGATTGACATATTTGCAGAGAAGAAAACAGGGATTTCCTTTGAATAAAACTCTATCTTTGAAATCTGCTCCTTTGAAAGTCCTGTTGTGCATATAACACAAGGAACACTGTTTTCCTTTGCATATTCTAAAAGCGAGTCAAGAACTGACGGGTGCGAAAAGTCAATTATTACATCCGGCTTTTCAGTAACCTCAGCAAAAGAGGAATATACAGGGATTCCGTCACATTCGGCAGTGTTTAAGTCAACGCCGACAGCTACTTTAGCATTTTCAGTATTTGAAACAGCTTTTCTTACAGCCGCTCCCATATGTCCGTTAATTCCTGTCAGTAGAATTTTTATCATTAGTTTATAACCTCACATTTCTTAATATAGAAATCGGGAATTACTTGAATTATTGTACAGCAACATCAAGCAGTTCCCGATATTTGAATTTTTATTTTACAGTTAAACCGTAGTCTGTAAGAGATTTCTTTAAAATCTCAAGATTTTTTTCTTCCATATCGCAAAGCGGCATACGAAGATTGCCTGTATTATAGCCTAAAAGATTCATTGCGGTCTTTATAGGAACAGGATTAACCTCGATAAACAGATTGTTTATAAGATTAAGCATTTTTAGCTGAAGCGCTCTTGAGCCCTCAACGTCACCGCTCAAATATTTAGCGCAGATATCATGTGTATCCTGCGGAAGAATATTTGCTACCACCGAGATAACGCCCTTTGCGCCAAGCGACATAAGCGGAACTATCATATCATCGTTACCTGAGTATATGTAAAGCTCAGGTACTTCTGCTGCAACCTTAGCTGTATAGCCTATGTTTCCGCTTGCTTCCTTTATAGCAACGATATTTTCAATCTTTGCAAGCTCCTTAAGAGTAGGTATTGCAATATTAAGACCTGTTCTTGACGGAACATTATAAAGTATAATCGGAATATTAACTGAATTTGCAATTGCTGTATAATGAGCAATAAGTCCCTTTTGAGTTGTTTTGTTATAATAAGGAGTAACAACCAAAAGAGCGTCTGCACCAAAGCCTTCAGCAGCTTTTGAAAGCTCAATTGCATGCTTTGTGTCGTTTGAACCGGTTCCTGCAATTACAGGGATTCTGCCGTTTGCGTGTTTTACGGTAAATTCTATTGCTGCTAAATGCTCTTCATCAGGCATAGTGGAAGCTTCACCTGTTGTACCGCATATAATAATAGCATCAGTATTTTGCTCAATGTGCATATCTATAAGTCTGCCAAGCTCGTCATAGTTTGTCTTATCGCCGTCAAACGGTGTAACTATTGCAACTCCCGAGCCGGTAAAAGGCAATGTCTTTGCCATTTTTCAGTCCCCCCAAACTTTAAACTTGTCTAAAAAGACAGTGTTAAATTTATTATTCATTTAACTTAATAATTCTTATTATTTAATTATATATTATTCACAATGAATATATACGTTGTAAGATTAGGTATTAAATATTAATCAAAGTAGCCTTTTGCAGCTAAAAGTTCAGCAAGAAGCACAGCACCGCCGGCAGCACCTCTTAATGTATTATGTGACATACAAACAAATTTGTAATCATACTGAGAGTCCTCTCTTAAACGTCCTACAGATATAGCCATACCGCCCTCAAGCTCTCTTGCGGTCTTTATCTGCGGCTGGTCAGGCTCTTCACAGTAGTTAAGGAACTGCTTTGGAGCGTGTGGAAGATTAAGCTTTTGAGGTTCACCCGCAAATTCTGCCCAATCCTTTTTAATCTGCTCTATAGATGGTTTTTTACCCTCTTCAAATGACATAAATACAGCTGCTGTATGTCCGTCGGATACAGGAACTCTCAAGCACTGTGATGTAATTGCAACATCATCGCAATATTTGAACTTTCCGTTCTCAATTGTACCCCAGATTTTAAGCGGCTCAACTTCGCTCTTTTCTTCCTCGCCGCCTATATATGGAATAAGGTTGTCTACCATTTCAGGCCATCTTTCAAATGTCTTTCCGGCACCTGAAATTGCCTGATATGTTGTAGCTAAAACCTTTGTAAGACCGTATTTCTTAAGCGGATGAAGTGCCGGTACATAGCTCTGAAGCGAGCAGTTTGATTTAACTGCAATAAAGCCTTTTTTTGTGCCAAGACGCTCTCTCTGAGATTTTATAATTTCAAGATGGTCAGCGTTTATTTCCGGAATAATCATCGGAACATCGTCTGTATGTCTGTGTGCCGAGTTATTTGAAACTACAGGACATTCAGCCTTTGCATAAGCTTCTTCAAGCTTCTTTATCTCATCCTTTTTCATATCAACAGCACAGAAAACAAAGTCAACCTCTGATGCTATCTTTTCAATGTCTGCTGTAGCATTTAAAACTACCATATCTTTAACGCTTTCAGGCATTTCCTCTTTCATTGCCCAGCGGCCGCCAAGTGCCTCGCTGTATTTTTTGCCTGCACTTCTTTCAGATGCGGCAAGCACCTTTAAATCAAACCAAGGATGGTTTTCAAGAAGCGTTATAAAACGCTGTCCTACCATTCCTGTAGCACCTATAATTCCAACATTGTATTTCTTCACTTAGAAATCCTCCTTAAACATATAAAAAACTAATTATATTATTATATTAATTATATGACAATACGTACGACTTGTCAAATGTTTTTTTAAATGTTTTTTTGTTTGATTAACTTGTATTTTGAATAGAGGATTTAAAGATACTGTGTAGAATATATTATAGATAACTGTTTTTATAGCTTTAAAGTTCTAAAATTCAGTTAATTTATCGAATTTACTTGCTTAAAGGAGAAATAAAAGGAGAAATAATATAAATTATGAAAAAATTTTTAAAGCTTATATTTATGCTGTTAATTATAAGTGTATCAGTTTCGTTTGCGGTTAATGCGAATTCCGTAACCGATAAAATAAGCGTCGGTATTCTATACGGTTCGTCCGCTGTTTCCGAAATTAATGTAAAATCCGGTTTTAATCTTATTTTAGGCGAATACAGAGAGAATGAGTTTTTTCCTGTAACAAATTCAAATTATAGTGAGATAAAGCTTTCGGTAAATAAAACCGAAGGTGCGGATAGCTGTCACGTTCAGTATTATTCGGGAATTACTGAGGCTGAGGCGAAAGAAAAGGTTACGCAGCTTAAAAATATGGGTATTAATGCCTATATTGCTTATTCTGACAGCGGAATATGTGTATGGGAGGGCTCATATAAAAATTTGAATGATGCACAATATGCGGCACAGACCTGCGGATTTTCGGCTACGGCGGTTATGTCCGGCGGAAATTCGGTAAAAGCTTCAAGGAGCGGAGAGATAATATTTGTATATTCGGCTTCAAACGGTAAGCTTGGTGTAAAGCCTGATACAGACAATAAAATGGATGAGAAGATTACACTCAGAGGTTCATCGGACAAGAAATACAGAGGTGGAATGTG
>CAMCUJ010000018.1 GCA_945878965.1 uncultured Clostridia bacterium | reverse complement strand
GATATGAAGGCTCACAAACAAAAAACTAAAACGGAAGTATAGAAAAATGTCTGAGATTATAAAATATATTGTAAATGATAAATATAACGGAAAAACTGTTGAACAGCTTTCAAGAGGTGAGCTGCATATTTCCGCCAAGCTTTTTAAACGGCTTAAATTAAACGGCAGACTCAAAATAAACGGAGTTGTGTGCAGAAGTATAGATATACTTAAAAAAGATGATGTTTTTACTGCGGATATCTCCGAGTTTGAAAAAAGTGATATAGAGCCAAATTTTATTCCTCTTGATATTTTATATGAGGATAACGAAATTTTAGTGGTTAATAAGCCGCCGTTTATGAGCGTTCATCCGAGTATGGGAAACTACAAAACCACACTTGCAAACGCTGTTATGTATCATTTTATGCAAAGCGGAGATTTAAGGGTTTTCAGAGCGGTAAACAGACTTGATAAGAATACCTCCGGAATTTGCGTTATTGCAAAGACTCAGTATGTTCACAGCCTTCTTTCAAAGCAGATTCAAAGCGGTGAGTTTAAACGCAGATACCTTGCTGTGGTTCACGGAAAAACAGCAGATAAAAGCGGTGTCATAGACCTGCCGATAAAAAGAGAGTGCGAAAGCATAATTAAAAGAGTTGTTTCAGAGGACGGAAAACGGGCGGTAACTCATTTTAACGTTCTTAAGGAGAATGAAAAATTTTCGGTTCTTGATATAGTTCTGATGACGGGCAGAACTCATCAGATAAGGGTTCATTTTTCGCATATCGGCAATCCGCTGTTCGGGGATTTTCTTTACTGTAAAGAAAATGATGATGAATTAATAAACAGACAGGCTCTTCACGCCTATACAATAAAATTTCTTCACCCTGTTACTTTAAAAGAATTGTCATTTACTGCAAAACTTCCCGATGATATGGTTAGACTCTTAAAAAAGCTAAGCCTTATGGAATAAACAGGAGATAAAACAAACATTGTGATAATGTACAAAAAAGCTTTACGTGCGAGAAATAAATTTAGTGTATATAATGATTTTGCTTAAAAGTGATAAAAAAATTCTCGAAAAAATTAAAAAAGATATTGACTTATTGCGGTTTTTCGAGTATTCTATATATATTAAGTGCATTTAGAAGGAGCGGTTTTATGTTTGCAAAAGAAGCAGTAGTTCAAAATCAGGTAGGACTTCATTCAAGACCTGCTACATTTTTTATACAGAAAGCTAATGAATATAAGTCGAGTATATGGATTGAGAAGGACGAGAGAAAAGTAAACGCAAAGAGTCTTTTAGGTGTATTATCTTTAGGGATTACTAAGGGCGTAAGCGTAACTATACTTGCAGACGGTCCTGACGAGGATGAGGCAGTAAACGGTCTTGTAAATCTTATATCTACAAACTTTGCATAAGCTTTGGCATAGATATTTGCTGCAGTGTGCAGTGCTAATTAAAAATACAGATAGAATTACAGGGCTGTAGTTTTCGGTTTCAAATTTTATCAGTACATAAAGGCTTAAAATAGCCGTAAATAATTGCCTTACGTAATGTAGGGCTATTTTTGTGCCTGAAGTTATTTTGAAGCATAATGATATAAAGAACAGCGAAAGACTTAAGAGAATAAAAGAAAAGCTTAAGGATTTACCCTTTACGCCCGGAGTTTATCTTATGAAGGATAAGGACGGCAAGATTATCTATGTGGGAAAGAGCCGAACCCTTAAAAGCAGAGTCAGCCAATATTTTCAGTATTCGGCGAGCCATACCGAAAAGACAATTTCAATGGCGGCAAATGTTGAGGATTTTGACTATATTCTTACGGATACGGAAACCGAGGCTTTGGTTCTTGAATGCAACCTTATAAAAAAGTACAGACCAAAGTATAATATTCTGCTTAAGGACGATAAGCAGTATCCGTATATAAAGCTTACGCTTGCTGAAGAATATCCGAGAATTATGATGACAAGACGTATTGTAAAGGACGGTTCAAAATACTTCGGTCCTTATATGAGTGCGTTTTCCGTAAAGGATACGCTTGATACGATACGGAGTATATTCGGGGTGAGGAGCTGCAGCAAAAAGCTTCCCCGTGATATAGGAAAGTCCAGACCCTGCCTTTATTATCATATGAAAAAGTGTATGGCTCCATGTGATAATAAAGTCAGTCAGGAGGAATACAGAGAGGTTTTTGATAAAATTTCGGATGTTCTTGACGGAAACTACAAGCCGATAACAGAAATTCTTACCGAGAAAATGAAAAGTGCTTCGGAAATGCTTGAGTTTGAGCGTGCAGCACGTTACAGAGATAAAATAAACAGTATAAAGATGCTCGGAGAAAAACAGAAGATAATTTCAACCGATGAAAGCAACCGTGATATGATAGGAATATTCAAGGAATCGGACGATGCCTGCGTTCAGGTGTTTTATATACGCTCCGGAAAGGTTTTGGGTTCGGAATATTTTGTATTCGAGAATGTAAAGGATACAGAGCAGGAGATTTTGGAGGGATTTATAAAGCAGTTTTATTTTTCTTCATCTAAAATTCCAAAGGAGATATTGATAAGCTCTGAGATTGAGGATATAGCTTCCATACAGGAATTTTTAAGAAATATAAGCGGATATAAAACAGAGCTGAAAATTCCGAAGCGGGGCGAAAAGGCGAAAATGATGCAGATGGTATTAAAAAATGCAAAGCAGTCGCTTATAAAGCACAAGTTCAAGCGTAACAGAGATGAAATAAAGCAAAACAGAATACTTTCGGAGCTAATGACGCTTTTATCTCTCGAAAATCCTCCGCACAGGATTGAAAGCTATGATATATCGAATATTTCGGGAGCGTTAAGCATCGGAGCTTGTGTGGTTTACAAAAATGCGGCTCCCGATAAGCAGTCCTACCGAAAATTCAATATAAAAACGGTAGAGGGTGCGAACGATTACGAAAGTATGAAGGAGGTGCTTTGCCGAAGAATTGACAAAGCCTACGAGGAACGCAAAAAGATTGAAAGCGGCGTACTTTCCCCCGATAAGGCTAAATTTACCGAGCTTCCCGACCTTATACTTTTAGACGGAGGAAAGGGTCACGTTTCGGCGGTAAAGCAGCTTTTTGAAACCTTGGGCGAAACCATACCGGTATACGGCTTGGTAAAGGATGATAAGCACCGAACACGTGGAATTACAGATGAGAAAACCGAGTTTTATGTGGATAAGGACAGCGAGCTTTTTAAGTTTTTAACCTGTATGCAGGATGAGGTTCACAGATTTGCAATATCAGCATACAGAAAAAGACACGAAAAGGCTAATGTTAAGTCTGAGCTTGATAATATTGAGGGTGTCGGCGATAAGACAAGGATTAAGCTTCTTACCCATTTCCTTAGTATTGAGAATATTAAGTCTGCGGATATTTCCGAGCTTGAGAGGGTCGTAAACAGGAATGTTGCACGAAATATCTATAATTATTTCAACAATGATAAGAATGATTTGGAATAAGGAGGGAGCAGTGTTATGATAAGCAATGAATTAAAAGATAAAATAACGGAGCTTTCCGAAAGACAGAGGGAGCGTTTGATTTCAGACAGAAGGGAAATTCATAAATTTCCCGAAACAGAGTTTGAGGAATTTAAGACTCAAAAATATATTACATCTCGCCTTGACGAGCTTGGATTAAGCTATGAAACAGGAATTGCAAAGACCGGAACGCTTGTAACGATTAAGGGCAGAGAAAACGGAAGGACAATTCTTTTAAGAGCGGATATCGACGCACTTGACATTATGGAGCAGGGCGAAGCGGAGTATAAATCCGTAATTGACGGCAAAATGCATGCCTGCGGTCATGACGCACATACGGCGGTTATGCTTGGCGTATGCAGTGTTTTAGCCGAGCTTAAGGATGAAATTTCGGGAACCGTAAAGATAGTGTTTCAGCCGGCAGAGGAAGGACAGGGTGGAGCGGAGCCTATGATTG
This sequence comes from uncultured Clostridia bacterium, assembly GCA_945878965.1. Lineage (GTDB taxonomy): Bacteria > Bacillota > Clostridia > Monoglobales > Monoglobaceae > CAMCUJ01. The sequence continues at coordinate 7,758 of CAMCUJ010000018.1, read as the reverse complement.
CGGAGGGAGTTATGGAAAATCCGAGAGTTGATGCGTGTCTTGCGCTTCATACAGAGCCTGAGCTTGAGTGCGGAAAAATCAGAGTTAAGAGCGGTGCAATGTACGGCTCGCCCGATGAATTTGAAATAATAATCAAGGGAAAGAGCGGTCACGGCGCTGAGCCGCATTTGTGCGTTGACCCTATTTTGGTTTCGGCGCAGGTGATAGTTGCACTTCAGAGCGTTGTAAGCAGACGTATAAGTCCGTTTGAATCGGCGGTTGTGTCTTTATGCTCAATCTGCGGAGGAACAAATACCAATGTTATTCCCGACAGCGTGAGAATTTTGGGAACGGCACGTTCACAAAGCAGCGAAGTACGAAATAAGCTTCCGATATTTATTGAGGATACGGTTAAGGGAATTTGCAGTGCATTCGGAGCGGAATATGAGATGAAATTTTCAATGATGTTTCCGCCGCTTATAAATTCGGAGGAGATGGCAGACGTTGTAAGAGCTTCGGCGGTGCGTCAGATAGGAGAGGAAAACACGGTTTTCGGCGGCAGCTCAACGATGGCGGGCGAGGACTTTGCATATTTTGCAAACGCTGCTCCGTCGGCTATTTTTAAGCTTGGAGTCGGAAATAAAAAAAAGGGTATAGTATACCCTTTGCACAATTCAAAATTTGACATTGATGAGGACAGCCTGGTGGTTGGCGTGAAGGTTATGACAGATGCGGTTTTTGAGTATCTGAGCCGTTAAAATTTTCGTAATTTTTATGTTTTATGGCTACATAATGAATACATGGCTTGGTTGTGCATATAAATCCGGAAACTATGTTGTTAAATTCACATTTTCCGTCTTTTTGATATGCACAGTCATATTCGGAACAGTTGATAGTTGACATTTTGGACTCCTCCTTTGAATGTTAAAAAATATGTGTTTAGTTTTTCACAAAACCCGATTTGTATTCATTAATAAAATTTTAAGGCGTATCAGAAGAATTTATCTTAAGATACGCCTTAATATATATTAACAACTTAAAACATAAATTGTTTCAAGCTGATTGCAGAGTAAAATTTTCTCTTACTTTAATTATATGATAAATATTTGATATGGTCACATAGATGAAATGATTGCAGTATTTTCTGCATAGCAAAAAATAGCTGCATTAATAATATGAGGTGATAGCTTATGCCTGTAGTTATAGACAAAAATATGGACAGCGAAATGGCTGATAATATTAAAATAATTGATAATAATACTATTAAATCATTCGATTGCAGTAAAATATATGCTCCGCTTAATACGCATCCGGATTTGCAAATTCATAAGGTAAGCGATGACAGAGTGTATGCTGAGCCTTGCTGTTTTGAATATTATAAAGAAATTCTTTCACCGCACATTGAGGTTATTAAGGGCAATTCCGTAAACGGCGGTACATATACAAGCCACGTTGCATACAATATAGCAAGAGTCGGAAAAAATATTTTTTGTAATACCAAATATGCAGATAAAAATATAATAGATTATTATGAAAAAAATGATTACAGGATTATACATATAAATCAGGGCTACAGTAAATGCAACATCTGTATTGTATCGGATAATGCGGTAATTACTGAGGACAGCGGAATTGCAAGGACTATGAAAGCTGTGAAAATCAACGTTTGTGAGATTAAGGCGGGCAGTGTGGGACTTTGTGAGTTTCCATACGGATTTATAGGCGGTGCAAGCGGAATTGTTAATAATAATCTGTTATTTTGCGGAGATATAAAAAGGCATCCTCAGTATGATGAAATTTGCAGATTTATAAATGAAAATTCGGATTTGAAGATTGTTTCTTTGAGTGAGAATAAATTATGGGATTACGGAAGTATAATTGAGATATAGTTCTGATATGTATATCTTGTAGGGGTTTTGACGATAATACCTGAGAGGGAGTGGTATTTTTGTGCAAACTTTAACTATAGGCTGCGGCGGAGATTTGTCGCAGATAAAAAATATGATGCTTAAGTCGGCTTTATCGGACAGAATATGTAAAATCAGCTTTGAAAGAGATGAAGATACTATAAAGGAGATTAAGCTTACACTTAATGATGAAGATAAATCCAAGCTTTATGATATAATGTCACGCTGGATTATTAATAAATATGAGAAAAAGCTGCTCGGGCAGATAATTAACTGTGATTTTCGGGAGTTTCCGCTTCAGGACAGAAGGATGTTTTTTGAAGAGGCAAAATCAAGACTTGAAAATTCGCACAAGGACTATTTCAGAGCGGTAATAAAAAGCAGCTTATCGGAGCATTTTGAAAGCTATGACAGGATTTATGTGGACGGCTTTGTACGGTTCAGGATAAAGGAATACTGGGGATATTTAAGCGACATTGTGGAGGACAGTGTTGATGATTTGCTTGTACTCAGAGAGTATGAGGAATTTATAGCACTTATAAAAAGATTTATAGAAATTCAGCCATCGGAAATGGACTTTTTGCATATTATAGTTGACAAGGATAAGAAGTACAGGTTTTATAACAGGTTTGAAACCGATATTTCTGATGTATGTATAAAGGAGTTTATTGAAGAAAATCTTTTAACAGATATAAATTATGATGATTTGCTTATAAGTACGCTGATAGCATTGGTTCCGAAGAAAATAATGCTTCATAAATCGTGCAGGATAGAAAATTCGGAGCTTATCAAGACCATATCCGAGATATTCGGGGACAGACTTATAATTTGCAAGGGCTGCGAGCTTTGCAATAACCGACTTAAAGACATCTGAGCAACGTTCTCTTTATCTTGCTCGCCTATCGGCGGCAAATGAAGCAGTATTGGTCGGCTAACGCCGACAAGCGTAACGGCAAAAATTATCGGCGAAAATTTAAAATAGAAATAAAATGAAAAATCATACAGTCAGACTTTATATCCGACCGTATGATTTTTGTAATTAAAACGGGTATTCATAGGTTGCCGGTGAATTTACCATCGTTTTGTCACGAAGAATTATCAATAAAATTATAAGAGGTATGTTCACGAGTACATCTCCGAGTATGCAAAGAAGTGCATATAAAAATGCGCGGCGTGAATCAAACAAATAAAAGAATTTGTGCAAAAACAGTACCCATAAGGCGGTTACTATAATTCCAAGTATAATACCGAAGTGGGGAATCAAAGTGGTTAGGTATTTAAGCACTATAACTATGAATATAGTCCACTGAGTTTTCGGGATTCTATAGCCAAATACGCTGTATTCTTCAATAGCCTTTCCTATGATAAAGAATTGTAAAATCGGAATATAGGCTATCCATGCAGGGTTTATATCGTTTCTTACCGCTATTTTATGCAGACAGACTGCTGAAATAATGTAGGAGATAAATGCAAGAATACCTCCCACGGTAAAAAATGTAGCGAAAATAAATCCTGTTATCGTTGCATCGTTCATAATTTTTTTCCTTTCATATTTAAGTTAATTATTATCAATTGTTTTAAACTCATAACCCTCATTTATAAAATATTCGATAATTGCCGGAAGTGCGTCTGCCGTTGTCTGCTTTGCGTTGGTGTCGTGAAGCAGAATTGTAACGGGATTTTTATTAATTGATGTATCAATTGTTGAGCTTAATATTTCATCTGCGGTTTTTGTTCCTGAAACTGCGTCACTTCCAAGACAATTCCAGTCTACATACTTAAATCCCATTTCTTTAACTGATTGCTTGAAGCAGTCGGCCTTTTCAAATGAACCGCCCGGAAATCTGAAAACTGTGTTTCCATAGTAAAAGCCGAGAGCTTCATCTATTATGGCATTGGTTTGATTTATCTCATTCAAAAGTGCTTCAACAGATGAATAAATATGCTTATAGTTATGCGAATAACTGTGATTTGCAATTTTATGACCCTCGTTATAAATTCTCTTTAAAAGCTCAGGATTTCTTTCAGCCTCCAGTCCGAGAACAAAAAAAGTAGCTTTTATTTTGTAGCTTTTTAATATGTCAAGAATTTGAGGAGTTACAACGCTTGACGGCCCGTCATCAAATGTAAGATATGCAACCTTGTCACTTCCGTGATTTGGAGTATCTAAGCTCTCAGCTTCGGGATTTTCCGTATTTTCAGTGTCTGCCGAGGCATAAACATTTTCAGGCGGAATATCGGAATTGTTATTTCTTTGATATATGTAAATTCCAAGTCCCGAAATCAAAATTATTAATGCCAATGAAATTATAAATGCAAGCCTTTTTTGTAATTTAGTCTTTTTATAAGATTTTCGGCGTGTTTTTGACATATTAGTCCTTTCGTTGTTTTTATTATAGTTAGGTTTCATTTTAAAAACATCTCCTAATAGTTAATAAAAATTTTGTGTATTCTATACTATGTATTTATTATAGCATAGTTAGAGAAAAAATCAAGACTTCTTATAAAATAATTATAACCAAATACTTGACAGTGAATTAAATTTATTTTATACTATAATAGTATATGTAATAATAGATTTAATCGGGGATATAGGATTAAATTCAAATTCAGTTTATATTTTGATAATTTATCCCTTGCTTTGTCGAAAACTGAAAGGATGGTTTGTTTTGTCGAAGAAAGATAAAAAGATGGTTGAAGAAATTACATCAATGAGTGAAGATTTTGCTCAATGGTACACGGATATAATAAAAAAAGCACAGCTTGTTGAGTATTCGGGAGTAAGAGGCTGTATGGTAATCCAGCCTTACGGATATGCTATATGGGAGAATATTCAGAAAACTCTTGATGCGAAATTCAAGGAGCTTGGACATGAGAATGTATATATGCCGATGTTTATACCTGAGAGTCTGCTTCAGAGAGAGAAAGACCATGTAGAGGGCTTTGCACCTGAGGTTGCATGGGTAACTCACGGAGGCTCGGAGGAGCTTTCGGAGCGTCTTTGCGTAAGACCTACATCGGAAACGCTGTTTTGCGAGCATTATTCAAATGTTATACATTCATACAGAGATTTGCCAAAGCTTTATAACCAGTGGTGCAGTGTTGTAAGATGGGAAAAGACCACAAGACCGTTTTTAAGAACTGCTGAATTTTTGTGGCAGGAGGGTCATACAGCACATGCAACCGAGGAGGAGGCTCAGGAAGAAACTATAAGAATGCTTAATGTTTATGCGGATTTCTGCGAGAATGTGCTTGCTATTCCTGTAATTAAGGGAAGAAAGACAGATAAGGAGAAGTTTGCCGGAGCTAATGCTACATATACTATTGAGAGTATGATGCATGACGGAAAGGCGCTTCAGTCGGGAACCAGCCATAATTTCGGTGACGGCTTTGCAAAAGCATTCGGAATTCAGTATACAGATGTAAACAATGAGCTTAAGTATGTGCATCAGACATCTTGGGGAGTATCCACAAGAATAATCGGAGCAATAATAATGGTTCACGGTGATGATGCAGGACTTAAGCTTCCGCCGAAAATTGCACCTGTTCAGGTTGCAATAATTCCTGTTGCACAGCATAAGGAGGGTGTTCTTGATAAGGCAAATGAGCTTAAGGAAAGACTTTCAAAGAAATTCAGAGTTAAGCTTGATGACAGCGACAAGTCACCGGGCTGGAAGTTCAGCGAATATGAGATGAGAGGTGTTCCTCTAAGACTTGAGATAGGACCTAAGGATATCGAGAAGAATCAGGCGGTTCTTGTAAGTCGTGTGACCCGTGAAAAGACCTTTGTTTCTCTTGATAATATAGAGGAAGAGGTTGAAAAAATGCTTGAAAACATTCATAATCAGATGTATGATGCGGCTCTTAAGTCAAGAGAGGAAAAGACAAGTACAGCTAAGACTTATGATGAGTTTAAGCAGATAGTTTCCGAAAAAGGCGGATTTATAAAAGCTATGTGGTGCGGAGATGTTAAGTGCGAGGAAAAGATAAAAGAGGATACAACCGCAACCTCAAGATGTATGCCGTTTGAGCAGGAAAGCGTAAGCGACAAGTGTGTCTGCTGCGGAAAGCCTGCCAAGACTTTGGTTTATTGGGGAAAGGCATATTAAAAGTTAGGAATGAGGAATTAGAAATGAGAAACGGAGCAGTCGGCAAGTTGCCGGTGTAACAAAACGATTTTAACTCCGTAATTCTGATTCTGCAAATATTGTGAGGAGGTAATTTATTTTGTGGCATGAATTAACTCAAACAATTTTAAATCAATTTTCGTTTCTGAGATTTACTGATTTAATTGATATTTTGCTGGTTTCATTTGCAATTTATAAGGCGCTTGTTTTTATACGTGATACAAGAACCATGCATCTTGTAAAGGGTCTTTTGGTGTTTGTGATTATTATGCAGGTAAGCTATATGCTTGATTTGCATACTATTCACTATCTTTTGAGCAATATACTTCAGGTGGGAATACTTGCGATACTTATAGTATTTCAGCCTGAGTTCAGGCGGGGACTTGAGCAGATTGGCAGAACTTCAATGGGAAAGTGGTTTAACTTTGAAGAGCAGAAGAGTACACAGGAAAAGACTCAGACTATAGCTGAGATTGCAAAGAGCTGTCAGTATATGTCTAAGCGAAGAATAGGTGCGCTTATAATAATTGAGCGTGAAATTAAACTTAATGATATTATTGAAACGGGAATAAAGCTTAATGCTGATGTGAGCTCTGAGCTTTTGGTTAATATATTTATTCCAAAGACGCCGCTTCATGACGGAGCTGTTATAGTTCGTGAAAATAAGATATCAGCGGCTGCTTGTTTCCTTCCGCTTTCGCAGAATCCTAACCTTAGCAAGGAGCTTGGAACTCGTCATCGAGCAGGACTTGGAATGTCCGAGGAGTCGGATGCGGTTGTAGTCATTGTTTCGGAGGAAACCGGAAATATTTCTATTGCTGTAAACGGTGAGCTTAACGTTAATACAAACGGAGAATTGCTTGCTAAAAATCTTACAAAGCTTTTGGAAACAAAAAAGGACTCAAGAAGTAAAAATGGAATATTTCAGCGAAAGGAGAAAAGAAAATGAAGAACTTTTTTTCAAAGAACTGGACTTTAAAAATCATCTCCTTTATAGCTGCCATACTTGTTTGGATGTATATTATAATAGTTGTAGATCCGGCAGTTGATGTAACTATACATGATATACCGATACAATATATAGAACAGGGAAAGCTTGCATCTTTGGGCTTGTCGGTTGTGGACGACAAGACGCAGACACTTGAGCTTAAGGTCAAGGGCAGTCGAAAAAAGCTTGCGAATATTGACCCGAGTGCGATTTCCGCAACTGTGGATTTATCTACTGTTACAAAGGTAGGAACACATTCGCTGCCGATAAATATAGTTATTCCTTATGAGTATAATGAAATTGTTACAAGAAAGCCGTATTCGGTTGATGTAACTATAGATAAAATTATTGAGGTAAGAAAACCTATAACAGTAAATACCAAAAACAGTACGGACAGCAACCATATAGGCGGTGAAATTAAGGTTACACCGTCAAGTGTACTTTTAAAGGGTGCGGCATCGGTTGTTGACCGCATTTCGGAGGCTGTTGTAGTGCTTGATTACAAATCAGCAGCTGAGGATATTTATACAAACGAAGAAATAAAGTTTCTCGATAAGGATGGAAATTTAATTCCGTCTGACAGCGAAACCTTAAAGCTTATAATTACGGATATTGACAATGCGGATGTTTTCTGTCCTGTTTATGAGCTTAAAACCGTATCTGTAAAGCCGAGCTATACCGGAGCTCCCGTAGTTTTGGAGGACGGAACAGAAGCTAAGATTAAGGTTACACCTGAAGCGGTTACGCTTTATGCACC
>CAMCUJ010000017.1 GCA_945878965.1 uncultured Clostridia bacterium | reverse complement strand
AAAAATATAGAACTTGCAAATGAGCATCGTAAAAATGCTAATTTGCAACAGCCCCTTTTACTTTTACGGCGGAAAAAAGCACCTGTTCTGATTGAACAAGTGCCCTTTTTCTTAAAGCTGTGGATTTAATTCATTTTAAAGGTAAGAATTGCACCTTTTATATCACTGTCAAGCAAGTTTACAAATTCTACAGCTTTGTCTTCGTCAACAAAATTGTTATAGTGGTAAGGAACAGCAACCTTTGGATTGATAGCGTTAGCGGCCTTTGCAGCCTCGTCGGCAGCCATATTGTATTTGCCGTCTATAGAATGTGATTCTGAAAAGTATAAGTCACCTCTCAGCGAGCCTGTTCTTGAGGCGATATATTATATAGAAAATAATTATCACAAGCAAATTACTCTTGATGATATAGCAAGACTTTTACATTTTTCAAATTCATATTTTTCAAGGCTCTTTACTGCTCAGATGGGTATTTCATTGAGTGAATATATAAGTAATGTACGTATTAATCATGTTAAAAGAATGCTTATCAATACAACAAAGTCGGTTACGGAAATTGCATTTGATACAGGCTATTGCAGCGGTGATTATCTTTCTGTACGTTTTAAAAATAAAACAGGTATGACTCCCACAGAATTCAGATATAGAACTAAAAACAAGAACTCGACAATTTAACGCAATTAAAAATTGCAGTCGGATACTTATATAGAACAGGTTTTGTAGCAAAAGGTATAGGTTAAAATACGTTATGAACTATGTTAATTTCATATATCTTTATTTGCCGTTATGCCTTGTCGGCGGTATCCGATCGGAAATGCTTCATTACGGCAACAGCGCTGCCGTGTAAAAAAGAAAAAACCGATTTGAAATCAAATCGGTTATATGCACTGTATTCAATAATTAAGCGATATTGTTAAGCTTTGCAGCATACTGGCTCTTTCTTCTTGAAGCTGTATTCTTATGAAGAATGCCCTTAGCTACAGCCTGATCTGTCTTCTTTATCAAAGCATTGTATGAAGCAGAGGCAGCTTCCTTACCTTCAGCAAGTGAAGTTTCAAACTTCTTTATAGCTGTCTTAAGCTGTGATTTTAATATCTGATTTCTAAGAGTTTTAACCTTTGTTACCTTAACTCTCTTTTTAGCTGACTTAATGTTAGGCATGATTTCACCTCCGTTACAAAGTAATCTTATCAACACTGTCGTGAAAGCATTGATAGAATTCACACTCAATACTAAACAGTTTACCACAAATTAATAAAAAAATCAACCCCTTTTTTAAAAAAAATAAATTTTTCTTAACAAATTTATTTAAAATATTCACTCCAAATTTATTAAATCTCAAGCAGTAACTAATATTTTAATCTAAATTTCTGTAATTCCTTGACTTTAGGGCAGTTTTACTTTATAATTAAAATTATATAGCTATGCAGTTATGAAGGATTTGGATTTATTATCTTAAAAAATTATAGGGATAAGAATAATATGGATACAGAAAATAGAATTGTAACCTCATCTGAAATAAATGAGGATAATGAAAATGAATACAGCTTAAGACCGAAAACGCTGGGTGAATATATAGGTCAGAGCAAGGCTAAAGAAAATCTCAGTATATTTATAGAGGCGGCAAAGCAGAGAGGTGAGGCACTTGACCATGTACTGCTTTACGGTCCACCGGGACTTGGAAAGACAACTCTTTCGGGAATTATCGCAAACGAAATGGGTGCCGGCATAAGAATTACATCGGGTCCTGCTATCGAAAAACCGGGTGACCTTGCGGCACTGCTTACCAATCTCTCTGAAAACGATATTCTTTTTGTTGACGAAATACACAGATTGAGCCGCAGTGTTGAGGAAATTCTCTATCCCGCTATGGAGGATTATGCACTGGATATTATTATCGGAAAAGGCCCGTCGGCACGTTCAATCAGACTTGACCTTCCGCACTTTACGCTAATAGGTGCTACGACAAAAGCCGGAGCATTAACCGCTCCGCTAAGGGACAGATTCGGAGTTATAAGCCGTCTTGAGCTTTACTCAACAGAGGAGCTTACTCATATTGTCACACGTTCCGCCGATATTTTAGGTATTGAAATTGACAGGGACGGAGCTGCTGAAATTGCACTTCGTTCACGAGGTACGCCTCGTATTGCAAACCGACTTTTAAAGCGAGTCAGAGATTTTGCTCAGATTAAAGCAGACGGTAAAATTACCAAAGAGGTTGCGGATTTATCACTTAATATGCTTGAAATTGACAGCCTTGGACTTGACTCTATTGATAAGCGTATGATTACAACCGCCATATATAATTACGGCGGAGGTCCTGTGGGACTTGACACCTTGGCGGCTACAATCGGTGAAGAAAGCGATACTGTTGAGGACGTTTATGAACCGTATCTTATGCAGATTGGTTTTATCAACAGAACTCCGAGGGGCAGAATGGTTACACGGCTTGCATATGAGCATTTTGGAATACCTTACGGTGAGAACTCTTCAAAAAAGGCTGATTCACAGATTAGTATGCTTGATGAATAGAATATATACAAGATTTTGAGATTACAGAAAGAGGGTTATATATAATGGAAAAAGAAAAATTTTATTTAACTACTGCAATAGCGTACACTTCACGCAAACCGCATATCGGAAATACCTATGAAATAATACTTTCGGATGCAATTGCAAGATTTAAGCGTTTTGAAGGTTATGATGTTTTTTTGCTTACGGGAACTGATGAGCATGGTCAGAAAATTCAGGAGCTTGCCGAAAAGGAAGGTATTACACCTAAGGAATATGTGGATAAGGTTGCAGGTGAAATTAAGGATATATGGAATCTTATGAACACAAGCTATGATAAATTCATACGTACAACCGATGATTATCATGTAAAGAGCGTTCAGAAGATATTTAAAAAGCTATATGACCAAGGCGATATATACCTTGATACTTATGAGGGAATGTATTGTACTCCGTGTGAATCGTTCTGGACAGAAACTCAGCTTGTTGACGGAAAATGCCCCGACTGTCACAGAGAGGTTCACAAGGCTAAGGAAGAAGCTTACTTCTTCAAAATGAGCAAGTATCAGGAAAAATTAATGGAGCATATAGAAAGTCACCCTGAATTTATTCAGCCGGAATCGAGAAAGAAGGAAATGATAAACAATTTCATAAAGCCGGGCATTCAGGATTTGTGCGTATCAAGAACGAGCTTTACATGGGGTATTCCTGTAGAATTTAATGAAGGACATGTTGTATATGTATGGCTTGACGCACTTACTAACTATATAAATGCACTTGGATATAATGCAGACGGCGAGAGCGGCGAGTTATTCAATAAATATTGGCCGGCAAATGTCCATATAATAGGTAAAGATATTTTAAGATTTCACACTATATACTGGCCTATTATTCTTATGGCGCTTGGTGAGGAGCTGCCAAAGCAGATTTTTGGACACCCGTGGCTGTTAAACGGCGAAAGCAAGATGAGCAAGTCTATAGGCAACGTTCTTTATGCCGATGATTTGGTTAAGCATTTCGGAGTTGACGCTATAAGATTTTATCTTCTTTCCGAGATGCCGTATGCACAGGACGGAACTATTACCTATGAAAAGTTAATTACCAACTATAATACTTACCTTGCAAATTCGCTCGGAAACCTTGTAAACCGTACAGTGTCTATGGTTAAGAAGTATTTCGGCGGAGTAATTCCAAGCAGCGGTGAGGGAACGGAGTTTGACAGCGACCTTAAGGCGGTTTGTGCAAATGCTGTTTCAAAGGCAGTTGAATTAATGGACAGCTATAAGACAGCGGATGCGATTAATGAGATATTCAAGATAGTAAACAGAGCTAATAAATATATAGATGAAACAACACCGTGGGTTCTTGCAAAGGATGAAAGCAAAAAGGCGGTGCTTGGAACGGTTCTTTATAATCTTTTGGAGTCTATAAGAATTTCAGCGGCACTTCTTTCGTCGTTTATGCCGTCAGCCTGTGAGGAAATAGCACGTCAGATTAATGCTAAGGCTATGGATTTTGAGAGCATTAAAACCTTTGGAAATACGGTTTCGGGAGATATGGTAGGAGAGCCAAAGCCGATATTTACACGTCTTGATGCGGAAAAGAAGCTTGCGGAGCTTGAAGCGGAATTTGCGGCTTCGGCTTCTGAGGAAGAAAATGAAGAAAATGAAGAAAATGAAGAAAATGAGGAAAAAGTAGAGCTTGAGCCGTTTAAGGATAAGATTACAATAGATGATTTCGGAAAGCTTGATATCAGAGTGGGAAAGGTGCTTGAATGTGAGAAGGTGCCGAAGTCAAGCAAGCTTTTAAAGTTCATACTTAAGGTTGGAAACGAGAAACGTCAGATAGTTTCGGGAATTGCAAAATACTACAAGCCGGAAGAGCTTATAGGAAAGAATGTATTATTTGTTGCGAACCTTCCTACAGTTAAGCTTGCGGGTGTTGAATCACAGGGAATGATTTTATCTGCGGAGCATAACGGCAAGCTTTCGGTTACAACTGTTTTAGATGATATTCAGAGCGGAGCAACAATAAACTAAGTGCCTGAGGTACATCACCTTGCTCGGCTGTCGGCGACAGTCGCTGCGTGTTTACCACATATATTTGTGGTTTACGTACGGGCGAACACAGTTCGCCCCTACAAATCAAAAATGTAAAGCTTTAGTTGGTGCAAGGCAGTAGGGGCGGATTCCATATCCGCCTGTGAAGCATTATTCAAACAGCATAAATTATGAAAGGAAAGGCTTATAAATGTCTGCAAAAATTATAAATGTTATAAAAGGCAGTCTTGGCTTTAGAGCAGGACTTAAGCCCGGAGATATTATTCTTGAGATAAACGGTACCGAGGTTAAGGACTATCTTGATTATATGTATATGTCGGCAAGTGAGCGTGTAGAGATAAAGCTTAAGGACAGAACCGTGCTTATTGCAAATCCGGATTATGAGCCTCTTGGCGTGGAGTTTGAAACACTTTTAATAGATGAACCTAAGTCCTGTTATAATAAATGTATATTTTGCTTTATAGACCAGCTTCCGCCGAATATGCGTGAAACCTGTTATTTTAAAGACGATGATTACAGACTTTCGTTCCTTCAAGGTAATTATGTTACGCTAACTAACCTTAAGGACGAGGAGCTGCAAAGAATTATAGACTATAATATACCGAGAATTAATATATCGGTTCATACTACAAATCCTGAGCTTAGGAAAAAAATGCTTACAAATAAGAATGCCGGAAGGATTATGGAGCAGCTTACACGCTTTGCCGAGGGCGGACTTAATATGAACGCTCAGATAGTCTTATGCAGGGATATAAATGACGGCAAAGAGCTTGACAGAACTCTTTCCGATTTAGGAAGTCTTTCATACAGCATAGAGAGCGTATCTATTGTACCGGTTGGATTGTCGAATTACAGAGATGGTCTTTATCCTCTCAGAATGTTTGATAAGGAAAGTGCCGGTGCGGTAATTGACTTGGTTGAAAAATGGCAGGCAAAATTCAGAGAGGATATAGGCAGTAATTTTGTATATCTCAGTGATGAATTTTATATTCTTGCCGAAAGGGAGTTCCCAAAGTATGAAGAATACGAGGACTTTCCTCAGATTGAAAACGGAGTGGGTCTTTGTGCGTCGCTTATCTATGAATTTGATGAAGCACTCGGTGAGGTCAAAAACAGAACTCCGAAAACCGAGAAAGCCGTTGTTGTCGGATATGCGGCTTATGATGTTATAAAGGGACTTGTTGACAAGCTTGACGGAAATAAAATTCACGTATATAAAATTAAGAATAACTTTTTCGGTGAAAATATAACCGTTTCGGGACTTATTACCGGCGGAGATTTGATAATGCAGCTTAAGGATAAAGAGCTTGGCAAAGAAATATTGATTACGGATTCTATGCTAAGGCATGGCGAGGAAGTATTTTTAGATGATATGACAGTCAGTGACGTGGAGGAACAGCTAAATGTTAAAGTTACAGCTATTCCGAGCGACGGCTATGTTTTCCTTGAGAATTTACTGAGATAATATTTTTAGATTGAAGTAATACTAAAATCGGTTTTGACGGAGTTTAAAACGGACGGTGATTTTGTGGCTGAGAAATACAGAACTCTTAATTCATATTTTAAAGAAGTATTCGGAGAAAAGGTGTATAAATTGGCACTTGACGGAGGAATGACCTGTCCTAACCGTGACGGAACCATAGGAAGCGGCGGCTGTATATTTTGCAGCGAGGGCGGCAGCGGTGATTTTGCCGAAAAGCTTTGCGGTGATATACACACTCAGCTTGAAAGGGCAAAGCTGAGAGTTAGGAAAAAAACAAAGACCGATAAATTTATTGCGTATTTTCAAAGCTACACCAATACCTATGCAGATGTCGGCTATTTAAGAAGGCTGTTCTTTGCGGCAATCAGCGAGCCGTCTGTTGTAGGGCTTTCAATAGGAACAAGACCCGATTGCCTGCCGAGTGATGTTCTTAAGCTTTTAAAGGAGCTTAATGAAATTAAGCCTGTGTTTGTGGAGCTTGGACTTCAGACAATTCATAAGGCTACGGAAATACTTATAAGGCGAGGTTATCCGCTTGAGGTCTTTGACGAGGCGGTTAAAAGCCTTAAGGAAATCGGCGTGAATACAGTGGTTCACGTAATACTCGGACTTCCTCACGAAACTCCTCAGATGATGCTTGAAACCGTTAAGTATGTGGGAAAGAGCGGAGCGGACGGAATTAAGCTTCAGCTTTTACATGTACTTAAGGGAACCGAGCTTGAAAAGATGTATTTACGGGGTGAGTTTGAGGTTCTTACGATGGAGGAATATATAGATATATTATGCTCGTGCATTGAGGCTTTGCCAAAGGAAATCGTAATTCACAGAATTACGGGCGATGCACCGAAAAGGCTTTTGGTTGCACCAAAGTGGTCAGCGGATAAAAAGAGGGTATTAAACTGTATTAATTCGGAGCTGAATAAGCGAATTATGGAAAGATAAAACAAAAAAATTATAGATATAGATTATAGATATAGATAAAAGGCAGATACGGAGGAAATAATCAGATGAAACCTATAGTTGCAATTGTCGGACGTCCTAATGTCGGAAAATCGACATTGTTTAATAAAATTGTGGGAAAGAGAATTTCGATAGTTGAGGATACTCCCGGAATTACAAGGGACAGAATATATGCCGACGCTGAATGGAACGGCAGAGAATTTACGCTTATAGACACAGGCGGAATTGAGCCTAATACCGATGATGAGATTTTAAGTCAGATGCGAAGTCAGGCAAATCTTGCAATTGATATGGCAGACGTAATATTATTTATGGTTAATGTAAAGGACGGACTTACTGCGGCGGATAATGATGTTGGGGTAATGCTCCAAAAGAGCGGAAAACCGATAATTCTTACATCTAATAAGGTGGATTCTCCGGGTGAGCCGCCTATGGAGATGTACGAATTTTATAATCTTGGACTTGGCGACCCGTTCCCTGTGTCTTCAATTCACGGAATCGGACTTGGAGATTTGCTTGATGAGGTTGTATCGTATTTCCCTCCCGAAGGTGAGGAGGAAGAGGAGGACAATTCAATCAAGGTTGCGATTGTAGGTCGTCCCAATGCCGGAAAATCCTCTCTTACGAATATGCTGCTTGGTGAAAATCGTGTTATTGTAAGCAATATTGCCGGAACTACACGTGACGCTATTGACAGCGAGATAGAGAGAAACGGCAAGAAATATGTTCTTATAGATACTGCCGGTATGCGAAAGAGAGGAAAGATAAACGAGAATGTTGAGCGCTACAGCGTTGTACGTGCGCTTACTGCGGTTGACCGCTCTGATGTATGTCTTATAATGATTGACGGCAAAGAGGGAATGACTGAGCAGGACACAAAGATTGCAGGTTACGTTCACGAACAGGGCAAGGCAAGTATTATAGTTGTAAATAAGTGGGATATTGTTGAAAAGGAAACCAACACGATGAAGGAATTTAAAAATCGTGTAAAGGAATTTTTCAATTTTATGATGTATGCGCCGTCTGTATTCATTTCCGCAAAAACGGGACTCAGAACGGAAAGCTTATTTGAAATGATAGATTCTGTTCTTGAGGAAAATACAAAACGAATTTCAACAGGTGTTTTAAACGATGTTATCAACGAGGCAATTGCAATGGTTCAGCCTCCGTCGGATAAGGGAAAAAGACTTAAGATTTACTATGCGACTCAATCGGGAGTTAAGCCTCCGACATTTGTGTTGTTTGTAAATCGTGCGGAGCTTGCTCATTATTCTTATGTACGTTATCTTGAAAATCAGCTTCGTGAGAAATTCGGGTTTGAGGGTACACCAATAAAATTCATTATCCGTGAGAAGGGTGAAAATTCACACTCGAGTCTTAAATAAAAATTGTTAATATTATAATGTATATCTTTGGAGAGGAGAAATTATATGCTAAACTTAACTACTTTAATTTGTGTGCTTGGAATATTTATTATATCATATTTAATCGGAAGTATAAACACATCAATTATTGCCGGAAAGCTTATGGCGGGAATTGATGTAAGAGAACACGGAAGCGGCAATGCCGGCGCTACAAATGCTTTAAGAACGCTCGGCAAAAAAGGCGGTCTTATAGTTGTACTTGGTGACTGCTTTAAGGCAATTATTGCGTGTACGATTGGATTTTTTATGCTATACGGACATATGGAAGGAATTTATATTGCAGGAATCGGAGCGGTGCTTGGACATAATTTCCCTATATACTTTAAATTCAAGGGCGGAAAGGGTGTTTTGGTTTCACTTGTTGCTATTATTTTTGCCGACTGGAAGATTGGACTTTGCATATTTATAATTTCAATGCTTGTAATTATATTTACAAGATACGTTTCCTTGGGAAGCTTAACGGGAGCAATTCTGACTGCGGTTTTTGCATTTATTTTTAAGGCTGATGATCCGCTTTATATTTGCTTTGCGATTATTTTAGCGGTTTTATCGATTATTATGCACAGAGGAAATATAGTAAGACTTGTTAAAGGAACCGAGAATAGGCTTGGACAGAAAAAGGAATGATTAATACAGGCTTACATATTGGTGGTTTGATGTTTAAAATATAGCAGAAAGGTATGATTGCTATGAGTAAAGTAAGTGTTTTAGGTTCGGGAAGTTGGGGTACGGCTGTTTGCATTATGCTTGCAAACTGCGGACACGATTTAACGCTTTGGTCATTTTTTGAGGATGAGAGTATTCGCCTTAAAAATGATAAGGAAAATAAGGCTTTTTTGCCGGGTGTTAAAATTCCTGACAGTGTTAAATATACACATAAGATTGAGGATTGTACAGATGCAGATATAATTATTCTGATTACTCCGTCATTTGCAGTGAGAAATACGGCTAAGCAGCTTAAAGGAGCTGTTAAAAAAGGTCAGATTGTTCTTAATATGTCAAAGGGACTTGAAGAGGATACCTATCTTACGCTTTCACAGGTTTTAAGAGAGGAGCTTCCCGAGTGCGAGATAGCGGTTATGTCAGGACCGAGCCATGCGGAGGAGGTTTCAAGAGGAATACCTACTACAAATGTTGTGGCGTGTGAGAATGCCGAGGTTGCGGAATTTATACAAAACACAGTTATGAATCCGAATTTCAGAGTATACACAAATCCCGATGTTCTCGGAGTTGAGCTTGGCGGTTCTCTTAAGAATGTAATTGCGCTTTGTGCCGGTATACTTGACGGCTTGGGTCTTGGAGATAACACCAAGGCGGCACTTATAACGAGGGGAATTGTGGAAATGTCAAGGCTTGGCGTTGCTATGGGTGCTGACCGTGATACATTTAACGGTCTTTCGGGAATAGGCGATTTGATTGTAACCTGTACAAGTATGCATTCACGAAACAGACGTGCAGGAATTTTAATCGGTCAGGGAAAGAGCGTTGAGGAAGCACTTTCAGAGGTTAAAATGGGTGTTGTGGGCGTTAAAACCTGCAAGGCGGCTAGGGCTGTGTCCGAGAAGTACGGCGTTGAAATGCCTATTGTAAATGAGGCTTATAAAATTTTATTTGAGAATGCTTCACCATCGGATGCGGTTTCAAATTTAATGGGCAGAAAGAAACGAAACGAAACAGAAAAAGCATTTCTTGAAATGACGTAAAGTAAATAAGATTAGTATGAATAATAAGAAAAATTTTATTAATCTCAAAGTTATAGGCGGAGCGGTTTTATGTGTTTTTATTTTTGTTTTGGGCTATATTATTTGCTCCGGTTATGAAAACGGCACGATTAAGCCTTATTCCGAAGAAAGAAGAAGTACGGTTAGTGAAAGCTCGGACAGCTTTTCGTTTGAAATCAAAGAGGAGAATGCCGAAAACTATAATATCGCTCCCGAAAATTCAGAAAATATTGATACAAATCATAAGATTGATATAAATACGGCAGGTACTGACAAACTTATGCAGCTTAAGGGTATAGGCGAGGCGACTGCCCGGAAAATAGTAATTATGCGTTATGAAATCGGCGGATTTTTATATGCTGAGGATTTAATGAATGTTTCCGGAATCGGCGAAAAGACATTTGAGAAAATTAAAGATAAAATTTATGCATCGGAAATTGATGAAGATGTCAGAAACAGAATTTCAAGCTATGCGGGATTTGTGAAACGGATAAAGGACAAGGAAGAAAGAGAAAATAATAAATAGGTCAGGCTTAATGAGGAGAAAACTATGGAATTTAACGAGGAAATAATGAGAGATAAGCTTTATAAGCTTTTGGGAGATTTACCGTTAAAAACAGAAATTAAATGTAATACTCTTGAGGTTTTGGATAAGGGAAAATACATACTTGAGGTATTGGAACTTGAGCTTAACGGAGAGGAATCTGTTCCGGCGTATTTTGTAAGACCAAAGGAGGACGGAGTATATCCTGTGGTTTTATATAATCATGCTCACGGCGGAGCTTATGAGCTTGGAAAGAATGAGCTTATTAAAGGTGCTGAATGGATTTACAAAGAACCTTATGCCGAGTTTTTAACCTCAATAGGCTACAGTGCGCTTTGCATTGATATGTGGTGCTTTGGAGAACGGCGGGGAATAAGCGAAAGAGAAACGTTTAAGCAGATGATTTCATACGGTAAAATACTTCTTGGAATGATGCTGTTTGATAATATGCGGGCTATAGATTATCTTGAAACAAGAAAGGATACGGATTTATCAAAGCTTACGGTTATCGGAGCATCTATGGGCGGTGTGATATCGCAGTGGACGGCGGCTCTTGATGTACGTGTAAAAAGATGTGTAAGCATTTGTTCAATGTTTGATTTTGAAGAGCTTATAAAAACCAATCAGCTTGGCCGTCATAATCTTTACTATACGGTTCCGAATTTTATGAAGGAGTTTTCAACCGCAAAGGTAAATTCACTTATAGCACCGAGAATTCATTATAACTTCAGCGGAAAATACGATACTTTGGCACCTGTTTCCGCAATGGACAGAATACGAAATGAGGTTAGTGCGGTATATAAGGCTAAAGGAGCGGAGGAAAATTTCCGTCTTACCGTTTGTAACTGCGGTCATTTTGAAACCTCATATATGCGAAGTGAAATTAAAAAACTGCTTGAGAGCTGATTATTAACGAGGTTTTATCGATTGTTGAAAATCGGAGTGAAAATTTACGTATATTTTAGGAGAGGAAAGATTTATGTCAGGATTTTTTGGTTTGGGAGGATACGGAAGACCGGGCAAGG
>CAMCUJ010000016.1 GCA_945878965.1 uncultured Clostridia bacterium | reverse complement strand
AAATAATCTTACCTTTTCTTGAGATTTGTTTCACATTTTCAATCTCAAGATTTCCCGCACGATTTTTAAGTACAATACCTGCATATTTATCTTTATCAATTATATTTTCTATTGCTTCATGAACAATTCCATGACATGAATAATAGTCAATTTTTATATTATCATTAACAAGCTTTAAAAGCTTTAAATACTCATCTGTAATAACAAATTTAGAATGATTATCTTTATCGGGAATATGCAAAATAAAATTTTCAAACTGCACGTTCTTTATCTTCTCAAAATCCGAAACAGTCATACCAACCAATGTAGTATTAAGGCATACCTTATATCCTCTTTCATAAGCATATACTATCATATCAGCACATTCTTCATTGTGAAACGGTTCTGACATACCACAAAAAGACAATGTTGCTCCCTGCTGAACCTTGTCAAGCACAATCTTAAAATTCTCAAAACTCAGCTTTCTCGCCCTGCTTTTATCCTCGCCATAATACTTACCAAGTAATAACTTTTGAGGACAATAATCGCAATCAAGCTTGCAGCCTATTGTCAACGATAACTCTAATCCATGCAGTTTATCACTATTCATCCCATTTTCCTCCTGATTCCTTCTTTAAACTCAACTTCACATTCAAAACCCAACTTAAAAAGCTTCTCCACATTCGGTTCAAGCCAAAATGTTCGCTTAGGGTCTGCGGTCTTTGCTCCGAATTCAATTTCCGCATTCGGATTTATTACCGCTCTTGCCTCATTTACAAACTCCTTTAAAAGCCTCGGCTTGCCTGCCGAAACATTGTAAATTCCGTCCGTTTTTTTTACTTCACCAAGTATTCTCAATGCCTTTGTGCAGTCTGTTATGTACATAAAATCCCACATATTTTCACACGGCGAAAGCTCTGCCTTTATATTATTCTTAAGACAATCTACAAGGTAACTGATTAAAGTTCCTTCATTCTCGCCAACGCCGTAAACACTGTAAATTCTCGGCCATACAAAGCTTATCTCTTCTTGAAGCGCAACAATTCTGCCCATATGAAACGATGCAAGCTTTGCCGCACCATACATCATAAACGGATTCGGAGCCATATTTTCATCACAAACTCCATTTACAACTCCATACTCTGCTTGACTGCCCGCTCCTATAAATTTCTGACAGCCAAGCCTTTTGGCAGTTCTTATAACATCAGCCGTGTATTTTATGTTACTCATCTGAATATCAAAATCATTTCTCGCATTTCCCGATGAACCGTTCCATGCTAAATGATAACATACATCATAGCTTCCTGTCAATTCCGTAATTTTGTCAAGTTCAAGTTCAACAACCGAAACTCCGCTCGGAAGCTTATCTCTTTTAGGTGAATTAGGGCGAGTTACTGCTGTAACGTTATGACCGCTGTTAAGCATTTCACAGCATAATGCAGCTCCGATAAATCCTGTTGCGCCGGTTATCAAAACATTCATATCAAATTCCCCTCAAATTCTTCTCTGTCAAGCAGCGGCGACATATCCTCAAGAGGTCTTGACGCCATCTGTCCGTCCTCACGCATATAATTTGTCTGCTTCGGAAGTATCTTTTGAGCTATATCCGCCTTAACTGTACATAAGGCAGGACCGTCAAACTCAAGAACATCCTTAACTGTATTATGAAGCTCCTCCGTATTCTCAATATGAAAACCTTGTATTCCAAAAGCCTCGGCAACAGCCTTTAAATCCGGAAGTGTAAGACCGGATTCCACAGTACAGCCTGTTAAATGACCTTTGAAATTTCCATTCTGCGAGCCGTATATCATACTGTAGCCGTTATTATCAACTACGAACAATTTTACAGGGAGATTCAGTCTTTTTAAAACCTCAAGCTCCTGTATGTTCATAACAATGCTTCCGTCACCTGTTACACAAACGGTTCTTTTTCCGTTTGATGCAATACAACTGCCTATTGATGCAGGCAAATCATAACCCATAGCTGCAAGTCCCTTAGTTAAAAATGCACGCTGACCCTTTTTAATTCTGAATGTTTTCATTGCAATATCAACCGAGCTTCCGGAGCTTGTAAACTGATAAATATCATTATCCGTCATTTGAGTTGTTATCTCATCTATTAAATCATAAGTGCTTACATATCCGTCCGACGGCTTCTGCTCCGGAATAGAAAGCGGATATTTTTCCTTCAGCATATCACAATGCTTAATCCAATTTTCACGTTTTGAATTATCTATATCATCCCTTCGCTTAAGCATTGATTCAATAAATGATTTAGCGTCAGCATGAACCTTAAGCTGAGGATGAACGCTTTTTTTCTCCATTTCATACATATCAATATCAACCATTATATGATTTGCCTTACCCAAAAATCTTTCATAATTATAGCCGGTTGAAAGAAGGTTAAGTCTTGTTCCTATAGTAAGAACAAAATCCGCATTCTGCTGAATAAAGTTAGAATGTCTGTGACCGATAGCTCCGGGTCTTCCATAAAACAACGGGTGATTATCCTCTATTAAATCAACACCGTTCCATGTGGTAAGGCACGGAACACCCAAAAATTCATATAGTTCTCTCGCTTCTTTCACAGCACCGCTAAGTCTTATACCATTTCCCAAAATTAAGACAGGTCTTTCTGCCTTATTAAATAATTCTATAGTTTTATCAATATCATCACGCTTGCAAGGATAATCCGAAAGCTCCGACTTGTCAAAGCCTTTAAGTTCATCTATATCAACTTGAGATGCCTGAATATCAAGCGGAATATCAATCCACACGGGACCGGGTCTGCCGTTCATTGCAACTGCCGCCGCTTTTTCCATTTCGTATTTTATATCCTCAGGATTTTGTATCTGGACCGCATATTTAGTAACAGACTTCACCATTGATACAATATCAACCTCTTGTATACCGAATTGACGTATCTTTTGATTTCCCACTAAATCCGCACGTTTAGCTTGTCCCGAAATAAAAATAACAGGAATTGAATCAAGGTAAGCACCTACAACTCCGGTAACTGCATTTGTACTTCCTGGACCCGAGGTTACAAGACATACACCGTAACTCTCCGATATTCTTGCATAGCTTTCCGCAGCAATTGAACAGCCCTGTTCATGCAGCATACAAACACCGGTTAATCTTTCGTTTCTTCCAAGCGAATCATTAAGGTGCATAGCCCCGCCGCCGCTTATATAAAAAATCTGATTTACACCTAAATCGACTATAAAATCCATAACGTAATCGGATATTTTCATTTTAATCCTCCAAAATTTTAGTTAATATCAGTATACTTCTCCTTAAACCGCCGCACTGAATTCGTGATATTTAATTAAATCCTCAATAATCTCATTCTTTATAACAGTTGCCTCGTATCCGGCATTTATGTTCATCTTTCTGAGCAGATATTCCATAGTAAGATTGCCGTCACGCCATTTTCCGCCAAGTCCAAGATGTGTAACATCCATAAAATCCGCACCCTCACGAATTGCTGTATCTGCAAGCATATCCGCCGTTCCGTTTTTATCGTGGAAATGACAGCCAAGCTTTACTCCTACCTTATGGCATTCACGAATTGTATTAATAACATATTCCTCTGTCATAACCGATTCGGTATCTGCAAACTCCATTCCGGCTACGCCTTTTGATTTTGCAAATTCAGCAAAACGAATATTCTTTTCTATATCGTTATAACCCGCACTTGTAAAATTCAAAAAAACTTCATAGCCAAGCTCAAGTGCTTCATCAGTCATTCTGTCTAAAATATCAAGGTCGGTTTCATGCGAACGTGTTAAAAGTCTAATTGTATCAACTACACTCTCTTTCTTAGGCAAAAGCTCCGAAAGCGGTCTTTGCACATCACGCATAGCAGATATTTTAGTTAAATTCTTTACGTGCCAAAACATTTCTGCCACTTCATCATTTTTTGTACTGCAATATCTGAAACAGCCGTAGCCGGGATCTGCCTCTATATTATGAAAAAATCCTATTTCAACATAATCAATACTCTTTCCAAGGGCAAACTTATATAAATCCCTAACTGTTTTTTCGGAAAAATACCATCCTGTCTGATATCCTATCTCTCTTAATGAACAGTCAAAAATCTTTATATTGTTAATCATATGCACATCCTCCTTGATTTTAATGATTATTTTATCCGTCTTTTATTTAACACTTTCCTTAATTACTGTAACCATTTTATCAAGCATAGCTTTTGTCATTCCCGGATAAACTCCTATCCAAAAGCTATTCTTCATAACAAAATCGGTTTTTTCCAAACCTCCCGCTATTCTGTAATCTTTTCCGTTCTCAAGTGAAGTAAAGCACGGATGTCTTACTATGTTTCCCGCAAACAAATTACGTGTCTGAATATTATTATTCTCAATGTAATCCACTATTTCATCACGTGTTTTTTTACAGCTTTCCTTTACAGACATAATAAATCCAAACCAGCTTGGATTAGAGTTCTCTTCTTTTTCAGGTAAAATCAAAACATCTTCCAAATCCTTAAGCGCATCACGCATATAATCCCAATTATAACGTCTTTTTTCAACAAAACTCGGAAGCTTTTTAAGCTGTGCACAGCCGATAGCAGCCTGCATATCTGTTATTTTAAGATTATAGCCCAAATGTGAATACACATATTTGTGGTCGTATCCATAAGGAAGTTCTCCATATTGACCTTCAAAACGCTTTCCGCATCTGTTGTCCTGACCGCCTGTGCAAACACAGTCACGTCCCCAGTCACGAAGCGAACGAACAATCTTATTAAGTAAAGGATTTTTAGTATATACCGCTCCGCCTTCTCCCATTGTCATATGATGAGCCGGATAAAAGCTTGACGTTCCGATATCACCGATTGTTCCCGTCTTTGCTGTAACTCCATTCATTGTATATTCGCCGCCGAGTGCATCACAATTATCCTCAACAAGCCATAAATTATTAGCATCACAAAATTCTTTAACAGCCTTAAGATTAAAGACATTTCCAAGACTATGTGCAATAACAACAGCTTTAGTTTTATCACTCAATGCTCCGTCAAGCTTCGATGGGTCAATATTATATGACGGTACATCAATATCAACAAATACAGGAACCGCACCGATTTGAATTATCGGTGTAACTGTTGTAGGAAATGAAGCTGCAACTGTAATTATTTCATCTCCCTTTTTAATTCTTCTATCACCCAAAAGCGGCGAAGTTAAAGCCGATACCGCTAAAAGATTGGCGGAAGAACCCGAATTTGTGGTTGCACAAAACGGTACACCAAGATACTTTGCAAGCCCCTTTTCAAATTCATCATTATATCTTCCGGCAGTAAGCCAAAATTCCAAAGATGAATCTACTAAATTGCATAATTCTTCTTCATCATATATACGACCGGCATAATTTATTCTATCGCCATCCTTGTATTCTTTAACCGAGCAATGCTCTTTGTAATATTCTTTAACATTTTCAAGTATAGTTTGCTTATCCATAAACCTAACCCTCTATCCTTTTTTACAGCATATATCTGCAATCAATAATTTTTTTATCTTTAACATGCTTAAATACCTTAAATTCATCCCAAGCCGTAACTATAGCAATAACATCCGAGCTGTCTGAAACCGCCTTTGCGCTTTCCTTATACTCTATATTAATCTCCGGATACCTTCTCTTAAATTCAGCATTTGCAATCGGATCATATGCATATATATTCTTATATCCAAGTGCATTAAGCTCTTTTATAATCTTAGCCGCCGGAGTATCCCTTACATCATCTGAATTAGGCTTAAACGATAAACCAAGTATTCCTATTTTAGCACTATTATCAAGTCCCTTAGCTATTTTTTCGGCTATAGCTCTTGAAATTTTTTCATTTGTGTTTATAACATTTTTAAGTATCTGCGGACTGAAGCCCTTAGCTTCAGATTGGCTGTATAGTGCACAGGTATCCTTTGGAAGACAATAACCGCCGTATCCGCAGCCCGGATAAACATAGCTTGTCATATTACAGTTATTCCATCTCTTATCCATATGTAAAATCTTAAACGCTTCACCAATCTCAATTCCGCCGATAGCGTCCGCAACCTGAGACATCTCATTTGAATAACTTATTAATGTTGCAAGAAGAGTATTTGATAAATACTTAATAAATTCGCCTGTAGAATGTGATACACATTTTATAGGTATATTCATAGGTTCATATAATTTTATAAGCATTTCTTTGGATTTTTCATCGTTGCAGCCAAGCACTATTCTGTCTGCTTCAATAAAGTCCTTCCAGCAGTAGCCTTCTCTCAAAAATTCCGGATTATTTGCAACACCGAAATTCTTATTTTTCGCCTTAACATAAGGATATACCTTTTCTGCCGTAGTTGACGGAGGAACGGTGGACTTAATAACCATAACCCTAAACTTATCATCATCAACTGCGTTAGACGCCATATCTATTGCGGAAAACAAGTATTCAAGATTTGCACTTCCGTTCTTACCGTATGGAGTTCCCACACAATAATATATATATTCGCTTTCCGAAACAGCCTTTTTTATATCATCGGTAACAAAAAAATTTTTATCAAGATGCTCTGTAAGCACCTCATCCATATATGGCTCATAAAACGGAAGTTCTCCGTGTCTTAATGTGTTTTTTCTTTCTTCGTCAACATCTATTCCATAAACCTTATACCCAAGATGTGCAAAACCTAAAGCTGTCGTAAGACCAACAAACCCCAATCCGAATACTGTTACCATATCAATTGCTCCTCTGTACTTTCTTTAATGAATTTCAAAAATCTATATACACCCTGCTCTGCATAAATCTCCGGCTCATAACCAAGCAAACGTCTTGCTTTATCAATCTTTGGGCATCTCCTCTGAGGATTATTTGTAAGATATTCTTTTTCCTCAGAAACCTTATATATGACCTGTCCCTTATAATCAAACAATTCCTTGCCGGCGTTCATATACAATTCCGCAAGCTGAGCTATTGTAATTTCGGGTTTTTCAATTCCTATATTGAAATAATCATATTTTCCGTAAAGCAAAATCTTAAGATATCCGGCAATAGAATCCGCAATATAGCAAAAAGTTCTCGTAGGTGTTCCATTTGATAGTATAACTATATCATTTCCATCAACAATATTTTTGGCAAAATCCGCAGGTACACGCTTATCATTAAGCTTCATCCCCGGTCCGTAGTTATTAAACGGTCTTGCAACACCTATAGGCATATTATATTTCTGTGCAAACAGCATACACATAGTCTCGCCAAACCTCTTAGACTCATCATAACACGCACGTGGTCCGGTTGCCGAAACAAAGCCTCTGTATTCCTCATCTGTCGGTATCGCATCGGGAGTAGGATCCCCGTAAAGCTCACTCGAAGAATAGAACAAAAATCCTTTAAGTTCTTTGTCTATATAGAAATCAAACAAACGTCTGAGTCCCCAAATATTCGCATCAAGAGTTTCTATAGGATACTTTCTGTAAAATACCGGAGATGCAATAGACGCCATATGTATTACATAATCAGCCTCCTTAGCCTCGGAAATATCTTCAATCTTGTCTTTTATTATATCGAATTTCTTAACAATAAATCTTTCGTCCTCAGCAATTTCATTAAGCCACTTCGGATATCCCAGCATAAAATTATCAAGACATATTACATTTTTAAGATTAAGCTTGTCCTTATGATAATAAAAAAAATTAACAAAATAATAACCTAAAAATCCGGCACAGCCGGTAATTAAAATTGATGAATTTTCTAATTTTTTCACTTCTTCAGCCGACAGCTTATTATATGTATATTCTAAATCTTCTTTAAGTACATCAGAAATTCCGCTCATTATAACTAATCCTTTCTACTTATATTTCAGTTCCATTTTTTCCACGTTGCTTGCTCGTGTAATAAAAGATATTCTAATCGTTCCTTGTCACGAAGTGTATCCATACACTGCCAAAACCCTCTGTGTTTAAATGACATAAGCTCGCCGTTTTTTGCAAGCTTCTCAAGAGGAATACGTTCAAAAACACAGTCATCACCGCCAAGATAATCAAAAACTTCGGGATTTAAAACCATAAACCCGGCGTTTATCCAGCCGCCATCTTCTTTATTCTTCTCGGAAAACTGACGAACTCCCTGATTTTCATCAATATCCAAAACACCAAATCTTCCGCCGGGCTGTATAGCTGTAATTGTTGCAATCTTTCCATGTGCATTGTGAAACCTTACAAGCTCATTAATATCTACATCACTTACACCATCTCCGTATGTAAGCATAAACGACTCATTTCCGATATACTTCTGAACACGCTTTATTCTTCCGCCTGTCTGGGTATTAAGTCCCGTATCTACAACCGTAACCTTCCAAGGCTCTGCAACATTATTATGTATCGTCATATTATTATTATCGGAAAAATCAAATGTAATATCCGAACGGTGTAAATAATAATCTGCAAAATATTCCTTTATCATATATCCCTTATATCCACAGCAAATCACAAATTCATTATACCCAAAATATGAATAATACTTCATTATATGCCATAGTATAGGAGAACCCCCTATCTCAATCATAGGCTTAGGTCTTAGGTGACTTTCCTCACTTATACGAGTTCCAAGACCTCCCGCCAAAATAACTACTTTCATTTCACGCTGCCCTCCTATATAAATAGCTGCATTTACATAATATATCGTCAATTTTCACAAAAAACTTTAGTAATTTCAAAATATAATTCATAATAATAAATTCAGCATACCTTATTTTATTAAAGTATACTGAATTCAGATAATAACTATTTTGCCGGAACTATTTCAAGCCAATATCCATCCGGGTCTGATATAAAATAAATGCCCATATCCTTATTTTCAAAACAGATACAACCCATTTCCTCGTGAAGCTTATGAGCCGCTTCAAAATCATCAGCTTCAAACGCAAGATGGAACTCGCAGTCACCGAGATTATAAGGTCTGTCCATATCACGAAGCCATGTAAGCTCGAGTACAAAATCCGTTTCATCATTTCCGAGATAAACTATTATAAATGAACCGTCCTCAGCCGTAATTCGTCTTTTTTCCGTAATTCCAAGTGCCGCCTTATAGAACTCCATAGACTTGTCTAAATCTAAAACATTATAGTTTTCGTGTACCATTTTAAATTTCATAATTCAATATCTCCTTGTTTTATGTGACTTAAAATATTTACCCTATTAAATTATACTGCATTTAACTCTAAAATTCAATATATTTAATTGACTTTTCACAATCTTATGTTATACTGTTAGTATAAATATTTACTATTAAAATAACGGAGGAACTTATGGTTAAATTTATATGCTACCCAAAATGTTCAACCTGTAAAAAGGCTCAGAAATGGCTTGACGAAAACGGCTTTGAATACGAAATAAGAGATATCAAGGAAAATAATCCTACATATCAGGAATTAAAGGAATGGCAAAAAATAAGCGGTCTTCCGCTTAAAAAATTCTTTAATACAAGCGGAATGCTTTACCGCTCTATGAACCTTAAAGATAAGCTCCCGAATTTAAGCGAGGATGAACAGCTTAAAATTCTCGCAAGTGATGGAATGTTAGTAAAACGACCTATCCTAATATGCGGCGAAACAGTTTTAACAGGCTTTAAGGAATCCGAATGGGAAAATTTAAAATAGTATATTTTTCAAATAAAAACACTTGGGTAAACCGCCCAAGTGTTTTTTTATTTGAATTTATTTGTTCTAATTTCCGATTATAACTCTGTATTATTCTTCAGCCGGTTCAAATGTATAACCGAATACCTCAGGCGTATAACCAGAAGACCATAACAAATATGTTTTGCCCGCCTCAACATCAAATGTTCCGTAGCCGTATTGAACATTTACCGCAGCATCAGGAAGAATGCTTCCCGAAACCGATGTATTCTCTACGCTCAATTCTTCTGCGGATGAAAAATCCTCATTCCATACTGAAATCTTAAGGCTTCTTCCATCGGTGTACCATCTGTGATAAATTGTAAACGTACCATTCTTCTTTGCCGTTATATCAAGTGCCGTACCCTTACCGCTCGGACTTAACGAATCATAATCTGAAGGTGCAGATGATAATCCTATCGGAATATACTTACAACAGTTCTTTCCTTCAATTTCTACAGATATAGGATCGCCCGGGTCTTTCTCTAAATTATCCATTATTTTTGCACGGAATAAATTCGTAACCGTTATATTATCATCATTCATCAAAATTATATCATTATTTAAATATGAATCTTCATCTGTTGGTGTACTTTCCGTTACTAAATACTCACTTATATTGCTGACTTTAAATTTCGCATTTATAACAGTATCTTCCTCAGGCATTGTAAATGTGTAATATCCCGGATTGTCCGCAACCTCCGTAACCTTTGCATTTGTGTCTGTTGTAACGGTAATCTTGCTCTCAGGATCATCGGCAGTTACCTTTAATGTAACTGTATCACCTGCCTTAACTCCTGCAAGAGTATCAACAAGAACTTCCTCTGAATTTTCATTATCATCGCTTAATTCTGCTTCTTCAGCCGGCACAAAAGTATAACCGAATACCTCAGGCGTATAACCAGAAGACCATAACAAATATGTTTTGCCCGCCTCAACATCAAATGTTCCGTAGCCGTATTGAACATTTACCGCAGCATCAGGAAGAATGCTTCCCGAAACCGATGTATTCTCTACGCTCAATTCTTCTGCGGATGAAAAATCCTCATTCCATACTGAAATCTTAAGGCTTCTTCCATCGGTGTACCATCTGTGATAAATTGTAAACGTACCATTCTTCTTTGCCGTTATATCAAGTGCCGTACCCTTACCGCTCGGACTTAACGAATCATAATCTGAAGGTGCAGATGATAATCCTATCGGAATATACTTACAACAGTTCTTTCCTTCAATTTCTACAGATATAGGATCGCCCGGGTCTTTCTCTAAATTATCCATTATTTTTGCACGGAATAAATTCGTAACCGTTATATTATCATCATTCATCAAAATTATATCATTATTTAAATATGAATCTTCTTCTGTCGGTGTATTCTCCGTTACTAAATACTCACTTATCTTGCTTTCAGGCTGAACAATCTTTACAGTTCCGCCTGTAATTCCTTCAGCAACACTTACCGTATACTTCTCATTTCCGGTTCTCTGAGTCGGAACAGTTGTACTGCTAAGCGGTGATATCGTATCCATACTATCCCACACATAAAGCTTTACATTTTCATCGTTATTTTTAGCATAATCAAATGAAATCTTTTCAGTTCCGTTTACATCTACAACCTTTGCATTTGTAACCACACCGCTTTCATTATAACTTGCCGCAATAAGCTTTGCCGGCTTTGCACTTTCGCCCGTATATTCAATATTTACATTAAGCTCATCGCTGCTTGAGCTGAAATATGCCTCCTTAATGCTGTATGTATAATCTGCACCTGAGGCTGTATCATTTGCAAATACTGCTGACATACCAAGCGTTGTTGTAATAACAGCCGCCGCTGTGACACTGCACATAGTTTTCTTTAAACTTTCTAACATTCCTTTTCCCCCGTTCCAATTTAGAAAAAATTAATTTTGTAATCACTTTACATTATACATTTTTTTAAGTCATTTGTCTATATTAATCTTAGTATTCTTAATAAAATTTTAATATTATTTCTTAATAAAAATTCAGATTTAATTTTGTTTATTTTTACTAATAACTAAAAATTTAAATAACAAAAGCATACAGAAAATTAATCCTGTATGCCTTTGCCTATTTATGTGGGGAGAAAAATATATTTAAATAATTTTTAAATTATTTAACAAATTTATTTTCCAAATTATAACTCTATTCATAATC
>CAMCUJ010000015.1 GCA_945878965.1 uncultured Clostridia bacterium | reverse complement strand
TTATTCAACGTTTTCGGTGGAAAAAAGGTACTCTCACCGAAAAAATCAAGTGGAACCCGCCGCCTAAGATACGGGGGACATCTTGATTCAGTTATAACAAAACAAGAAATGGGGTTATTACAATGGTTAATATAAAGGAAATAGCATTCGGAAGCTTTGGGAGATGCGTTGAAGTATCAAACGGAATAATAGATTTTGTGGCAACTCTTGATTTCGGACCAAGAATTATCAGATTCGGCGCTGTGGGCGGTGCTAATATGATGCTTGAGGATTCGGAAGACACAGTAAATCAGAATGGAAATAAGGATTTGTTTGCCGAGAAATACGGTGAGGATAAAGGTGTATGGCATATCTACGGCGGACACAGACTTTGGACGAGTCCGGAAGCAATGCCAAGATCATATTATCCTGAAAATGAACCTGTTGACTATGAGGTTATAGAAAACGGTGTTCGCCTTATGCCAAAAGAGCAGGTATGGACTCAGAATAAGATGCAGATAGAGATTACAATGCAGGATAACAGCAACATTGTAGACGTAAAGCATACAATTACAAATACGGGAGCATGGCCTGTTGAATTTGCGGTATGGGCGCTTACAGTTTTATCTCAAGGAGGCAAGGAAGTGGTACCTATGCCTCAGAGAGCAACCGGACTTTTAAGAAACAGAAATCTTACACTTTGGGATTACACAAAGATGAATGATAAGAGAGTATACTGGGGTGACAAGTATATCACACTAAGACAGGATACATCTGCTGATTGTGCTTTTAAGTTCGGAATTGACAGTGAGCATGGCTGGGCAGCATATTTCAATCACGGAGATATGATGGTTAAGTATTTTGAGGCAAAGCCAAACGGTAACTATCCTGACGGCGGAATGTGCTTTGAAACATTCACTGACCCAACATTCATAGAGATGGAGTCGCTTAGTGAGCTTAAGAAGGTTGAACCGGGTGATTCTATAGTACACTCTGAGCAGTGGCAGTTATTTAAGGATGTTGCTGAGCCTTCAAATGATGAAGCTGAAATTCAGGCGGTTGTTGACAAATACATAAAGAAATAGCGTAACAGCGTTTGCTTTTACACGACGGTATTAAAATTCTGTAATGTATTATTTACGATTAATTGTTTTGATGAGCAGAAACGATTGATTTTTGTGCAGAACAATGAGAAGTAAATATAATTAAAGCAAGATATTTTTCTCCATTTGGATGAGATATCTTGCTTTTCTTGTTAATTACGCATTATTAATCATTTGTTATTGAAACGTCTGCTCCGATTTGATTTAATTTATCCACAAAATTTTCATATCCACGCTCAATATGCTCAATGTCAGAAATTTCAGTTGTGCCGTCGGCAATAAGTCCGGCAAGAGTAAGTGCTGCTCCGGCTCTTAAATCTGTTGCCGTGACCTTTGTTCCCGTAAGACGGTTTGTTCCTTCGATTATGGCACACCTGCCGTCAATTTTAAT
This sequence comes from uncultured Clostridia bacterium, assembly GCA_945878965.1. Taxonomy (GTDB): domain Bacteria; phylum Bacillota; class Clostridia; order Monoglobales; family Monoglobaceae; genus CAMCUJ01. Next base: position 10,456 of record CAMCUJ010000015.1, on the reverse strand, counting down.
ATTTGCACCCATACGATTAAGCTCCGGAATATGCAGAAACCTGTTCTCAAATATGGTTTCTACCACCATACTCGTTCCGTGTGTAATACTTAGAAGTGAAGTTATCTGTGCCTGCATATCGGTTGGAAAGCCCGGAAACGGCAGAGTTTTTACATCGGCGGCGGATATATTTCCGGGTCTTAGAATTTTAATATAGTTTTTATGCTCTTCAATTTCAATTCCCATCTCCCGAAATTTAGCTGTAATCGGCTTTAAATGCTTTGGTATGACATTTTTTATAGTAAGCGGAATTTTACACATCGCAGCGGCAGTCATAAATGTTCCCGCTTCTATACGGTCGGGAATTATATTATGTTCACAGCCCTTAAGTTCTTTTGTGCCGTTTATTGTAACGGTTGATGTTCCGCCGTTTTTAATATCCGCTCCGCAGGCATTCAAAAAATTAGCAAGGTCACTTATTTCGGGTTCAGCCGCTGCATTTTCGATTATTGTTTTTCCTTCGGCACAGCTTGCGGCAATTATAAGGTTTTCCGTTGCACCTACACTCGGAAAATCAAGATATATTTTAGCACCTTTTAGGCGGTCGCATTTTGCCTCTATAATTCCATGCTCCTGCGTGATTTCTGCTCCCATTGCAGAAAATCCTTTTAAATGGAGGTCTATCGGACGGTTTCCTATAGGACAGCCACCCGGAAGAGCAATTTCTGCTTTTTTAAATCTTGAAAGCAAAGCCCCCATAACTAAAAATGAGGCTCTGAATTTATGTGCAAGCTCATAAGGAACGAGCATATTTTTGGGCGAATTCATATATATGATTGCTGTGCCGTCGCTTTTTGTATTTATTTCACAGCCCAAATAATTCAGTATTTCATACATATTAAAAATATCTGATAAATTCGGAATGTTTGAAATTTTTACGGGCGAAGTACACAAAATACTTCCGGCTATAATCGGAAGTGCTGAGTTTTTTGAACCGCTTATTGAAATTTCACCGCCTGTTATTGAAGTTTGATTTATTATATATTTTGCCATTAAGTCATCAGCCCCTCAGTATTTTTAAATAGTTATACAAAGTAGTATTTATAAAATTGGAAAATTCTATACTTCTATGTAAATTCAAATAATGTATGAGCGGTCATATATGACCGCCCGAATGGAATTTGCCGTTAATTCCAATTTATAAACTTATCCAGCAAGCTCAGAACAGGGGTATATGTTCTGCTTGCTGCTGCAAATAAAAGAAGAAATAATGCTGTATTCATATATGCCTCCATAACTTGAAAAGGAATAAATTTTAAAAAATATTTTAAAAATATTTTAATATTATTTTGCTCGGAAAGTTGATTATTTATTGTATGAAATCAATACTTTTGGAGTTAAGAATAATAAAGTTAATATAAAAATTCATATAAAATATTATAAAACAGTTGAAAAATCAAAATATATTTGGTAAAATAGAATGATAGGTTGTGAATTAAGAATCATTCAAAAAAATTTTTAATATTATGAAAAATTTAATATTGAGATTTTTAAATGGAGGCAGATGTAAATTGAACAGAATAGATATAGCAAATAATATTAAGTCTGTTGAGCTTCTTAAAACAGAGATACTTCAAAGTCTTACCGACTTATACGGAGATATAGCCGCTGAAGCGGATTTTGATACCGAAAATCAAATAGCAAGTGATGCGGCAAATATTATAAGCCTGGTATATTTACTTTGTAAAAGACTCGGCGTTAAATATGATGATATAAATATGCATATGAGAGAAAAGTTAAAGCAGGGTATTTCAGAAAGACATAATCTTGAAAAAAGATTTGGTGATTTAAGTGAACTGCTTGAAAAATTATCATAGTTTTATTTACTTCAATCTGAATATCTTAATTTTTAAGTCGGAAAGGCAGAAAACGTAATGAAAAATATTAAAACCAATACACTCGTTGATTCAGCAATAATGGTTGCAGTTTCAGCAGCATTAATCTTAATGTCGCTATGGATTCCGTTCTTTTCAATTATCGGAATGTTTGTATCAGGCGTACCGCTTGCTGTTGTTACTGTAAAACACGGCTGGAAGGTGTCGGCATTATCATCGCTTGCATTATTGCTCATTTTATGTATAGTTTTATCAGACCCGTTAGGTACTTGTTCGCTGTTTTTACTTATAGTTTTACCGGGAATTATGTCGGGGATTTGTATTAAGTATGACAGAAGCTTTTTCACGTCACTTATATTGGTGATTTTGGCTGTTGTTTTATCGGTTCTTGCAAATATTCAGATACTTAATATTACACTTGGCGATGATGCAATTACGTCAATGATAACTCAGTTTTCCGAAACTTTCAGTCAAACACTTAAGGAAAGATTTAATGCAATTGATGCAGGACAGATTCAGGGCTTTGACATTGAAGTTATGGTAAATGGGATTAAGGATACGATATTTAATGCAATGACTTTGTATTTTCCTACATTGGTAGTGGTAACTTCAATGATTATAGGATATATTTCGTTTAAGATTAATATATATTTTGTAAGACGATTGAATATCAAGGACTATAAAAGAACAGTATCGTTTGAGTATTTTAAAGCAACTAAGGGTATGCTGTATATAATTTTTCTTATATACATATTAAGCTTTTTCTCCGGCGGAAACAACAGTAATTCGATTTTTATGTCTGCACTCAGCAATATGGATGCAATAATTAATTTTATAGTGTTTATATGCGGACTTTCGGTTATTGATTTCTATTTTAAAAAAGCGGTCGTAAAATCAGGGCTTAGGTATATAATATATCTTGCTGTGTTTATATTCGGCGGTATGATTATGACTATTCTATCCTATGTTATTATGCTTATCGGAACATTTGACGCATTTTTCAATATAAGGCGTATTTAAATTGATTATAAAACTTTAGTACGTTTATTGAGGGTGATTAATATGAAAAAAGAATTAATAAAAAGAAAAAAGCATTTAATTGTCAGTAGTATACGAATACTTATATTTCTGACTGCACTTATTACGATTTTATATTTCAGTGACGGACAGCCGGGCAATGGGTTTGTTATACTATTGATTATGCTTCTGCTTCTGGTGGGTGAAACTTATTATTTATATTTTAATAATAAAAATAACAGAAGAACTATAAAAAATCTTGAATTTTTCTTGGATTCAAAGAATAGTTATATGCTTAAAAATTCAATGCTGAATTATCCGCAGCCGTTTGTAGTTACAACAATGAACGGAAGCATTGAATGGTATAACGAAAGCTTTAAATATCTTATGCACAAAAAAGATGTTTCTAAAATGCTTATACAGGATTTAATTCCGGGAATACAGCTTTCGAGGTTTATTGAGAATAAATCGGAAAGCATAGATGATATCTGCATCGGAGAAAAGATATTTGAGGTATTCGGAGAGAATACCGAGGGAAATCCCGATAATTCTATTGACGGTATGATAATGCTGTATTTTGTTGATAAAACGGAAGAGGTAAAAATATCTGAGCTTCGTGAGGGTGAGAGAGTAGTTGAATGTATAGTTTTAATAGATAATTATGACGAAGTTTTGAAAGAAACTCCTGATTCAAATCACGGCAAGCTTATAGGAGAGATAGAGGCAAGAGTCGGCGAATGGATTTTAAGCGGCGGCGGAGTATTCAGAAAATGTGACCGTGACAGATTTATTGTGCTGTTTGAAAATAAGAACTTTTCTAAAATTCTTGAAAGCAAATTTGATGTGCTTAATAAAATCCGTGAAATTAACCTTGAGAATAAAATACCTGTTACTATAAGTATAGGTATAGGAAAATCCGAAAACGGAATAGAGGAAAGCGATAAATTCGCAAGACTTGCCATAGATATGGCACTTGGACGAGGCGGAGATCAGGCAGTAATTAAGGATTCGGCATCATTTAGCTTTTATGGTGCAAAGACCCGTGAGGTTGAGAAAAAGACTAAGGTTAAGGCAAGAGTTGTGGCTCATGCGCTTCGGGAGCTTATTGACCAATCCTCAAGAGTGTTCATTATGGGACATAAGAATGGGGATATGGATAGTCTTGGATCGGCTATCGGAATATACAGAGCTGTAAAAAACAGAAAAAAACGAGTAAATATTGTAATTGATAAAATCAATATAAACGCTAAAAATCTTTTAAATGAATTTGAAAAAATGGAAGACTACGAGAATACATTTGTTTCCGGCGATCAGGCTATGAATATGTATGAAGATGATGCATTGCTTATAATAGTTGATACACACAGACCGAGTATTGTAGAATATCCGGAGCTGATTGATGTTATACGTGATATTGTGCTTATAGACCATCACAGACGTTCGGAGGACTTTATTGAAAATTCGGTTTTAAGCTATCATGAGCCTTATGCTTCATCTACATCTGAAATGGTAACTGAAATTCTTCAGTATATTCAGGAGAATGAACGTATAAGCGTTAAAGAAGCAGAAGCGCTTTATGCAGGTATCTTTATGGATACTAAGGGTTTTAATGTAAAGACGGGTGTACGAACCTTTGAGGCGGCTTCCTATTTAAGACGAATGGGTGTTGATACAGTTGCGGTAAGACGATTGTTCAGATGTGATTTTGATATGTATATCAAAAAGGTTGAAACTATAAGTGCTGCACATTTTTACAGAGATAATATAGCAATATCGTTCTTTAAAGGCGAGCATAAGGATATGCAGATTATAGTGGCACAGGCGGCGGATGAACTATTGGATATTGCGGGTATTGAGGCATCATTTGTTCTTGCCGCAATAGGAAACAGGATAATAATCAGCGGACGTTCGCTTGACGAAATAAATGTTCAGGTAATTCTTGAGAAGCTTGGCGGCGGTGGTCATATTACAATTGCCGGAGCACAGCTTTCGGATGTCAGCATTGAAACGGCTGAAAAAATGCTTATGACCGCAATTGATGAGTTTTTAAGTGAAAGCTAAATTCAGTTATTTGAGCAATGATTAGGGTATTTAATATACAATTGAAATTCAGATAAAGTAAATAAACGAAAGGCAGGAGAAAAACAATGAAGGTAATTTTATTACAGGATGTAAAGGCACAAGGTAAGAAAGGCGATTTAATAAACGTAAGTGACGGTTACGCACGTAACTTTTTGTTGCCGAAGGGACTTGCACAGGAGGCTACAAAGCAAAACCTTAATGTTCTTGAGGGTAAGCGTGGAGCTGAGCAGTACAGAAAGAATTTAGAGGAAGAAAAGGCAAGAAATATAGCCGAAAGAATGAAGGACATTACAGTTAATATGACAGCAAAGGCAGGAACAGGCGGAAGACTGTTTGGTTCAATTACCTCAAAGGAGATAGCAAAGGAGCTTGAGGCTCAGTATAATATAAAGGTTGATAAGAGAAAGATTAATCTTCCGGACGGTATAAAAAGCTGCGGTACAACCGAGGTAAAGGTTAGTCTTTATCCGCAGATAGTAGGAACCTTTAAGGTTAAGGTTACAGAAGCAAATTAGCGGCAGTCGTTTTCATATGGCAGCATCAAGCCGCCGAAAAAATTCCTTATAGGCATTAGCCGACAAGGTAAGGCAGCAAGCAGTACGGAGGTGATATTTTGGCGGAAAATATGGAGATAGAGCGTTCCATACCATACAGTATGGAGGCAGAGCAGTCTGTACTTGGAGCAATGTTTCTTGATTTTGAATGTATTCCCGATGTACTGGCTATAATTAAAAAGGATGATTTTTATATAAGAAAAAATCAGGAGCTTTTTGACGCTATGGTTAATCTGTATAATATCGGAACACCTATTGATATTGTAACTCTTAAGGAACAGCTTCAGCTTCAGGGAACACTTGAAATTATAGGCGGAATAGAATATGTTATTGAGGTTTCAAATCTTGTTCCGAGTACGCAGGGAGTTAGGCACTATGCAAAGATAGTTGAGGAAAAATCGGTTTTAAGAAATCTTATAAATGCCGCAAATAAAATAAGTGAAAACTGTTACAAAGCAAACGATGATATAGATACAATAGTCGGAAATGCGGAACAGGAAATAATTAATATTTCTCAGGAACGTGTAAGCGGAGGCTTAGTTCATATAAAGACGTACCTTGATAAAAGTATGGATACGCTTGACGAGCTTTCAAAAAAGGGAGAGCCTGTAACCGGAGTTCCGACAGGATTTGTTGACATTGATAAAAGAACGGCAGGACTTCACGGTTCAGAGCTTATACTTATAGCGGCACGTCCCGGTATGGGTAAGACAAGCTTTGTGCTTAATATAGCTCAGAATGTTGCACTTAAAGCGAAGCTTCCGGTTGCGATTTTCAGTCTTGAAATGCCCGGTATACAGATTGCGAACAGAATGCTTTCGGGAACTGCACTTGTAAGTGCGGAGCGAATTAAAAAAGGCGATTTAAAGGACGATGACTGGCCGAAACTTGGTGAGGCTATGGAGCATTTGGGTTCGGCGGATATTTATATAGATGATTCATCCGGAATAACAGTTTCGGAAATCGGTGCAAAATGCCGTAAGATGAAGCTTGAAAGGGGACTTGGACTTGTTGCTATAGATTATCTTCAGCTTATGAACGGAAACCGTAAAGACGGAAACCGTCAGCAGGAGATTTCTGAAATTTCACGTTCACTGAAGATACTTGCAAAGGATCTTGATGTTCCTGTGATTGCTCTTTCACAGCTTAGCCGTGCTACTGAAAAGCGTGAAAATAAAGAGCCGGTACTCAGTGACCTTCGTGAATCGGGTGCGATTGAGCAGGATGCGGATATGGTTATGTTTCTATATCGTGAGGGATATTATGACCAGGAGGCTCAGGAGCCTAATAAGACTAAGTGTATCTTTGCAAAGCACAGAAACGGTGAGGTCGGATTTGAATATCTTACATGGCTTGGCGAATATACTAAATTTTCAAGTTGGAGTGGAGATCGTGACAGATAATATTAGCGGTGTTTTAAACACGGTAAGAGATACGATAAATAGGAATAATATGATAGCTGAAAACCAAAAGGTATTGGTTGCGCTATCGGGAGGAGCGGATTCTGTATGCCTTCTTCATGTTCTTTACACCCTTAGAAATGAGCTTGGGATTGAGATTTTTGCGGCTCACCTTAACCACTTAATACGAGGAGATGAGGCAGAGCGTGACGAAAATTTTGTTAAGGAACTTTGCGAACGTCTTGGCATTAAGGCATTTTTCAGACATTCCGATGTTTGGCGTATGGCAGCTGAAAATAAGCTTACTGTTGAGGAAATGGGCAGAAAGGAACGCTACAGATTTTTTTCCGATATATGCAAAGAGCATAATATAGATAAAATAGCAACGGCTCACAACCGCAACGATTTAGCGGAAACCGTTCTTATGCGTATAATAAGAGGAACAGGACTTGACGGACTTGTGGGAATAAAATATGTTCGTGAGGATAATGTTATAAGGCCGATTCTCGATGTAAATCGCTCAGATATAGAAAAATACTGTGAAGAAAACGGACTTGAATTTTGTACCGACAGCACAAATTCCGATAATGATTATACAAGAAATAAGATACGAAATGAGCTTATTCCTTATCTTAAGGATAATTTCAATCCGAAAATTCTTGACAGCCTTGCTAATTTGTCCGCTAATGTGTCACAGGACGCTGAATTTATAAATGAATATTCCAAAAGGCTTTATGAGAGGATAAACAATCCAATTCCGAGCCATAAGCCGTATGCACTTCATATTGAATCTATGCGGTTTGTTGACAGGTCAATTCTTACAAGGCTTATAAGGCATACAGTTAAAAAGTGCTTTGGCTATGAGGTTAATCTTGAAAAAAAGCATATGGATGATATTATCGCAGCATTTGAAAAGGAAACGGGATTCGGAATTGATTTGCCGGAGGGTATTCGCTGCGAGGTTCAGTATGGCTGGCTTGTATTTAAGTCTAAGGACGAAATAGAAACGGTAAAGAAATTTTTCGGCGAGGATTTTTATGCTGAGGTTGATTTGGATAAGGTATATGAGATTGACGGTCTTAACAAGAAGATTACTTTTAAAATAAAGGAAGATCCGTTTAAACTTAAATCCGGAGAAATTGCATTAAATCTTTCGATGCTTGAAGGTAAAAAGCTTTCTGTACGGAATAGGAGAAAGGGCGATAAAATAGTTCGTTTTAAGGACGGCAGAAGCAAAAAGCTTAAGAGTGTATTTATAGATATGAAAATTCCGAGAGAGGAAAGAGATAGTATTCCTCTTATTTGCGCAGATGATGAGATTGTGGGAATTTTAGGAGTAATTGCGAGTGAAAAATATAGATTTTCGGGATTTTCGGATAATAATAAGAAAGCTTTGGTGATTAGCTGTGAGAAATGTTAATATAAAGGATATTTTATTTACCGAGGAAGAAATTCAGAAAAAAGTGGATTTAATCGGTGAACAGATTAAACGTGATTTCGGTGATGAGGATGTTGTGCTTATCGGAATTTTAAGGGGTGCATTCATATTTACCGCCGATCTTGCAAAGAGGCTCGGAAATAATGTTATGATTGATTTTATGGAAGCTTCAAGCTATGGAAATTCAACCGTTTCATCCGGTAATGTAAGAATTTTAAAGGATATTGAAACAGATGTAAACGGAAAGCACGTTATACTTATTGAAGATATAATAGATACGGGAAATACGCTTGAATTTTTAAGAAAGCTGTTTGAAAAAAGAGATGTAAAGAGCGTTTCGATTGCTGCATTTTTATCAAAACCGGCAAGACGCAAAAAAGATGTAAAAATAGATTATATGGGTTATGAAATACCGGATAAATTTGTTATAGGCTATGGAATGGATTATGCGGAGAAGTTCAGAAATCTTCCGTATATTGCTACAGCAGAGTTTATTGATGAATGATCATTTGTAAAATAAATATTATCATATAAAAAGGAGCGAGAATATATGAAAAATCTTAAAGAGTTTGCGGGAGAAACTGTTGAGTTTGTTCTTCCGGCAGCAAAGAATGCAGGAGAATATGTATGTTTTATAGGCAAAAAAGTTAAAGACGGTTTTGGTGAAAACAAGGCAAAGATTACTAAATACTTAAGCAAAAAGGATAACAAAAACCGTGTGCTTAAGTGGCTTTGTATTATTCTGCTTATACTTTCATTAATTTCGCTTGCGCTTGAAATATGTGACCTTGTTAAAATAATTAAGAAGAAAAAATCACAGAAAGAACTCGAAAATTAAGTCAATATTGATGTTTCTCTTGACATTTTCCGAGTATAGAGGTAAAATGTTTTTGAGGTAATTCATTGAAATATGCATTGTTAATAAAAACATAGACAAACGAGAGGAAAGGTAATTATAAAGATGAGTAAAACAGTAAGAACAAGATTTGCACCAAGTCCTACGGGATATATGCACATAGGAAATTTAAGAACAGCGTTATATGCGTATCTGCTTGCAAAATCGCAGGGCGGTCAGTTTGTATTAAGAATTGAGGATACAGACCAGGAAAGATACGTTGAAGGTGCAACAGACGTTATATATAAGACAATGAAGGATACAGGACTGATTCACGATGAGGGTCCGGATATCGGCGGAGAATACGGTCCGTACATTCAGAGTGAAAGACGAGGAATATACCTTGAGTATGCAAAAAAGCTTGTAGAGCTTGGCGGAGCATACTATTGTTTCTGCGATAAGGAACGTCTTGATGAATTAAGAGAGAAGCAGACGGCTGCCGGAGTTCCTACTAAATATGACGGACACTGCAGCAGACTTTCAAAGGAAGAAATAGAGGAAAAATTAGCCTCGGGAGTTCCGTATGTAATAAGACAGAAAATGCCTCAGTACGGAAAGACAACTTTTAAGGATGAGGTATTCGGCGAGATTACGGTTGAAAATGCAACGCTTGATGATAATGTATTGATTAAGTCCGACGGTCTTCCGACATATAATTTTGCCAATGTTATTGATGATCATCTTATGAATATAACACATATAATCAGAGGTTCGGAGTACCTTTCATCTACACCTAAATATAATTTATTATATGAGGCGTTTGGCTGGGAAATTCCTACTTATATTCACGTATCACCTGTAATGAAGGACAACGGCAAAAAGCTTTCAAAGCGTGAAGGTGATGCATCATATGAGGATTTCATCAATAAGGGCTATTTAAAAGAAGCAATTGTAAATTACATTGCGCTTTTAGGCTGGGCGCCGGGAACGGAGCAGGAGAAATTCACTATGGAGGAGCTTATAAAGGCGTTCAATATTAAGGGAATAAGCAAATCTCCGGCTATATTTGATGAAAAGAAGCTTGCATGGCTTAACGGAGAGTATATCAGAGAATTATCCGCTGAGGAATTCCATAAGGCAGCACTTCCGTATTATGAGGGAGTTATAAAGAATCCGAATATCAATCTTGAGGAGGTTTCGGAGCTTTTACATCAGCGCTGTGAAAAGCTTTCGGATATACCTGAGCAGCTTGATTT
>CAMCUJ010000014.1 GCA_945878965.1 uncultured Clostridia bacterium | reverse complement strand
AGATGTCCCCCGTATCTTAGGCGGCGGGTTCCACTTGATTTTTTCGGCGGGAGTATCTTTTTCCCACCGAAAACGTTGAATAACGGCGCTCTGCGCCTTATTGAAAATTGACCGTAAAACAGATTGAAAGGGAAATATCCATAATGAACTCAAGAGAACTGATACTTAAGGCACTATATAAAATTGAGGAAGACGGAGCATACTCCACAAAGACGTTAAATGACGCACTTAAAAAGGCAGACAGCACCGACAGAGCATTCATAACCGAGATATTTTACGGTGTTTTAAAGAACCTTATAACGCTCGATTATATAATAATGCAGTTTTCAAGTGTAAAGCTTAAAAAGATGAGCGTATGGGTTAAAAATATCCTCAGAATGGGAGTTTATCAGATATATTTTATGGATAAGGTTCCCGACAGCGCCTCCTGTAACGAAAGCGTAAAGCTTGCCAAAAAATATGCACATAAGGCAAGTGTGGGATTTGTAAACGGAGTATTAAGAAACATTTCAAGAAATAAGGAAAATATAAAATTTCCGGAGCGGAAGAATACCGTGAAGTATTTTTCGGTTAAATATTCTTACCCCGAATGGATGGTTGAAAAATTTATTAATCAGTTCGGGGAAAGCGAATGTGAAGAAATTCTTGCCGAAAGTAACCGCTCTCATCCTGTTATGATACGAGTTAACACTCTTAAGGCTTCAAAGGAGGAGCTTAAGGAGCGACTTTTAAAGGAAAATAATATTAGTGCCTTTTATGATTCGGATGCAAAGAATTGTTTGATTGTAGACGGAGGACTGGATATAAATCAGATTTCGGCATATAAAGAGGGTTTGTTTTCGCTTCAGAATAAAAGCTCAATGCTTGCGGCTGAGATGCTTGACCCAAAGAGCGGTGAATTTATAATTGACGTATGTGCCGCACCCGGCGGAAAGTCGGCTTATATTGCGGAGCTTATGAAGAATAAGGGCAGGGTTTTGTCGTTTGATATATATGAGCATAAAACCAAGCTTATAGAAAAAAGTGCAAAAAGACTCGGAATTGATATAATAGAAACAAGAGTCAATAATTCCGAAATTCTTGATAAGGAGCTTATAGGAAAAGCAGACAGGGTTTTGGTTGACGCTCCGTGTTCGGGACTTGGAGTTATATACAGAAAGCCGGATATAAAGTTTTCAAGAAAGCCTGAGGATATTAAGGAGCTTTCGGAAATTCAGCTCAGAATTCTTAAAACATCATCAAGGTATGTAAAGCAAGGCGGAGTTTTGGTTTACAGCACTTGTACAATTCTTGATGAGGAAAATAGCGATGTGGTAAGAAAATTTTTAAGCGAAAATCCGGAGTTTGAGATGACAGAAGAGAAGCTTTTGCTTACACATAAAACGGGCGGAAGCGGATTTTATATAGCAAAAATAATGCGTAATTGCGGCAGCGGTGCCGGAGAGGAGGCTTAGTCCTTACCTATGACAAAGATAAATTTGAAGGATTTAACTTATGAAGAGCTTTTAAGTGCTATACGGGAGCTTGGTGAACCGAAATTCAGAGCAGAGCAGATTTTTAAGTGGCTTTATAAGGGTGCGGTTTCTTTTGATGATATGAAGAATATTCCGAAAACCTTAAAAGAAAAGCTTATGACTGATTATTGTATAAGTAAGCCTGAGATTGCCGAAAGACTTATTTCAAATATAGACGGAACACGAAAGTATTTACTAAGGCTTAGTGACGGGAATTACATAGAAACGGTTCTTATGAAATATAAGCACGGATATACGATTTGTGTGTCCTCACAGGTAGGCTGTGCAATGGGCTGTGCTTTTTGTGCATCCACAAGAAACGGAAAAATAAGAAACCTATCGGCAGGAGAGATTATCGACCAGATAATTACGGTTCAAAATGATATAGGAGAGCGTATTTCAAATATTGTAATGATGGGAATAGGTGAACCTCTTGACAATTTTGACAATGTGCTTAAGTTTTTAAAGAATGTAAATGATGAAAGAGGACTCGGAATAGGACACAGACATATAACTGTTTCAACGTGCGGACTTGTTCATAACATTATAAGGCTTGCGGATATGAAATTACAGATAACCTTATCCATATCCCTTCACGCTACAAATGATAAAACAAGAAGCGAGATTATGCCGGTAAACAGACGTTATAATATCGAGGAATTGTTAAATGCCTGTGATTACTATATAAAACAGACAAACCGAAGGATTTCGTTTGAATATACTCTTATTTCGGGAGTGAACGATAACAGGACAGAGGCGGTTTCGCTCGGAAAGCTGCTTAAAAATAAGCTTTGTCACGTTAATCTGATACCTGTAAACAGCGTTAAGGAAACAGGCTTTGTTAAGAGCGACAGAGAAAAGATAGAAGAATTTCAAAAGACGGTTGAAGACTTTGGAATTTCGGCTACAATACGACGTGAGATGGGCAGCGATATAAACGCTGCTTGCGGTCAGCTCAGAAATAAGCATATAAATGAAGGTTAAATCAGTTTTGCTTACTTGGAAGGAGGGGCAGAGTTAAAATGAATATCAGTGTTTTTGGAGCAACGGATATGGGAAAAATTCGTGAGCTCAATGAGGATAGCTTCGGAATATACGGTTTTTATGAAGAAAAGCCGTTTGGTTTCTCTATAGTTGCAGACGGAATGGGCGGACATCAGGCAGGCGAGGTTGCAAGTGCTGCTGCGGTCAGACTTCTTACAGAGTACCTTACCGAGCCGTTTTCCGATATAGACAAATTTGATGCAGAGAGCTTCAGCGATACTATAAACGGCGCATTTGATTATGCAAATTATGAGATATATAAGATGTCCTTGAATAATTACGGTCAGCACGGAATGGGAACGACTACGGTTGCGGTGTTTGTATGCGGAATAGATGTTTGGATAGCTAATGTGGGCGACAGCAGAGCATATATTGTCAGAGATAACGACATATTTCAGATTACGAAGGATCATTCGGTAGTTGCAGAGATGATTGAAAGAGGAAGCATTACCAAGGAAGAGGCTATGACCCACCCTAACCGTAATATAATAACAAGAGCTATGGGAACCGAAAAGTATGTGGATACGGATATATTCAGACTCAGTGCACGGATGGGTGATAAATTAATTCTGTGCAGCGACGGACTTTCAGGAATGCTTAATGATGAAGAAATTCTTGAAGTAATAAATAATTCCCGAAATTCGGAGATTACAATAAATACAGAAAATTCAGAAACAGCGGAGAACATACAGAATTCAGAAACTTACAAGTCTTCGGATAATGCCTCTGAGGGCGAAAAAGCCGCTGAAGGCTCAGAAAATCCAAAGAGTGCGGTTACAGAGCTTATAAACAGAGCCAATGCGAGCGGTGGAAGGGATAATATAACTGTAATTGGTATATATTTTAATCAGGCAGGTGATGAGAAATGAATTTAGTAGGAAAAACTTTAGGCGGAAGATATGAAATACTCGAAGAAATAGGCGAGGGCGGAATGGCTGTTGTATATAAAGCCAGATGCAAGGTGCTTAATCGTTTTGTTGCGGTAAAGGTGCTCCGTCCGGATTTAAAGGATAACAAAGAGTTTATACAGAGATTCAGAATAGAGGCTCAGGCTGCGGCAAGTCTTACTCATCCTAATATTGTTTCAATCTATGATGTAGGTTGTGACGGAGATTATAACTATATAATTATGGAGTATATTGAGGGCGAAACGCTCAGAGAATATATGGACAGAAACGGGAAGCAGCTTTCTTGGCGTGAATCGGTCGGCTTTGCGATGCAGATTGCGATGGGTCTTGAGCAGGCGCATAAAAACTCTATAGTACATAGAGATATAAAGCCTCAGAATATACTAATGACAGCGGATAAGACTCTTAAGGTTACGGACTTTGGAATTGCAAGGGCGAATGTTGATGAAACTATGACGTACAAAAGCAGTGCTATAGGGACTGTGCATTATGTATCACCCGAGCAGGCAAGAGGCGGTTATACAGACGAACGTTCGGATATTTATTCGCTTGGAATAATGCTTTATGAAATGCTTACGGGAGTTGTTCCGTTTGACCACGAAAGTCCCGTAACTATTGCAATCAAGCATTTACAGGAGCCGCCGACACCCGTTCGTGAGCTGTGTATATCCGTTCCGATGTCGGTTGAAAGAATTGTTATGAAAATGATAGATAAGGACGCTAATTTAAGACCTAAAAATGCAGCAGAGCTTATAAAGGTATTTTCGGCTATTCTTGAGAATCCGGCGGTAAATATTTCGGAGGATAACGAAAATTCAGCGGTTGATAACAGCAGAACTATAATGATGCCTAAGATTGACAGACGAGTTATTGAGAGAAACTCCGAAGAGATTAAGGAGGAAAGACCTGATATGAGAAGAACTAAACGGGATTATGATGCACAGATAGACAAGAAAAAGGAAAAGAAAGTAATAACTGCGGCTGTTATTACTGCGGTTGTAATTATAATAGGCTTATCTGCTGCTGCATTTTCACTTCTTGGACTTGGCGGTTTATTTGGCGGAGGACAGAGTCGGGATATTGAAATTCCTGATTTGATCGGTATGACGTTTGAAGACGCTAAGGCAAAGTATAAGGATACGCAGTTCAGCATAATTAAGGTTGAAGAGGTTGAAAGTACAGAAAAAGAAGGAACTATAGTTGAGCAGGATCCAAAGGCGGGCGAGAGCGTTAAAAACAAAGAAAATATAACGGTTAATGTTTCGGTAAGTCAGGGTGTAAGCGAGATTAAGCTTAAGGATTATACCAAATATAAAGATGTGCGTGAGGCAGAGCTTGAAATAGAGGAGCTTGGCTTAGTTGTTGACATAATTGAGGAATACAGCGACACTGTTCCGGAAAAAGCCATTATAAGGCAGTCGCCAAAAGAATCATCGAGCGTTAAGAAAAATGATGTTGTAACTCTTTATGTAAGCAAGGGACCAAGGGAAGAAACTAAGGCTACGGAAAAGCCGAAGGAAGAGGAAAAAAAGGATAATAATAAAACTAACAACAGCACAAATTCTGAGAGTGGAAATTCGTCAGGCACAAGCACGGGCAGCAGCGGAAATTCAAATTCGCAGAGCGGCAAAGGTCAATCGGGAAGCTCCTCAAGCACTTCATCACAGGATAAGAAAAAGAGCACAATGCTTACGGTTTACGGACCTAAGAACAGTGAAACGGCTTATGTTGAGGTCAGAGTTAACGGAAAAAGCGTTTACGGAAAGCAGATTAAAAAGGGTGAAAGCGATGTTGTAAAGCTTGAGGGAAACACATCACAGGTTGATGTTGAAATTCTGTATGACGGAGTTTCATCTCAAAAGAAGACGGTTACGCTATACTAAGTACGGAGGATTGATTAAAATTAAAGAGGGAAATATTTGCGGAATTATAACTAAAGGAATAGGCGGATTTTATTATGTAAGTTCAGAAAGAGGACTTATAGAGTGCAGAGCAAGAGGAATATTCAGAAAATCGGGAATAACTCCGCTTGTGGGTGACAGTGTAGAGATATCTATAAACCCCGATAACGATATGGAGGGAGCTATAGAGGTGATTAATCCGAGAAAAAATCGGCTTATACGTCCTCCTGTTGCAAATGTTACGCAGGTTGCCGCCGTTATTGCGGCAGCGAACCCTCGTCCCAATCTTTATACGCTTGATAAGCTGATTTTATCGGCTGAGAAAATTAATGTTAAAATTCTTATCTGTGTAAACAAAACCGATTTGGAAATTGGACAGGAATACATTGACATATATAAAAATGCCGGTTTTGACACGCTTATGCTGAGTGCTAAGGAGAACACGGGAACAGATATACTTAAAGAAAGACTGAAAGATGAAATAACGGTTTTTGCGGGAAATTCGGGTGTTGGAAAATCAAGTCTTTTAAACAGGATTCTTGGCTGTGAAAGGCTTGAAACGGGAGAGGTAAGTCTTAAGGTAGAACGTGGAAGGCATACAACACGACATTCGGAGCTTATTGAGATAGATGGCGGCGGTTATATAATAGATACACCGGGCTTTAGTTCATTTGAGCTTTCGGATATAGACGCTTCCGAGCTTTGCGGTATGTTCAGAGAATTTAACGATTACAAGGAAGGGTGCAGATTTTTAGACTGCAGTCATACGGTGGAAAAGGATTGTGCGGTTATTGAGGCGCTAAGTGAGGGGAAAATTTCAAGGTCAAGGCATGAAAGCTATGTTAAGCTTTATGACGAACTGAAAAAGATAAAATCCTGGAAATAAGGCGACAGCGGTCGCATTCACACGGCGGCAGCGAGCCGCCGTAATGAAGCAGTGTTGGTCGGCTTTGCCGACAGGTCGTAACGGTTAGGGAAAGTTTCCATTGTCTAAAGATATAGTAACCACTTTAACGGTGGAGGGATATATTTACATATTTTATACGAGCAAACAAGGAGGTAATTTAAATGCCGGAGATTAAGATATCACCGTCAATTCTTGCTGCAAATGCGGCAAAGCTTGGCGAAGAAGTACAAAAGGCTGACAGAGCAGGAGCTGAATATCTGCATCTCGATATAATGGATGGTCATTTTGTGCCTAATTTAAGCTTTTCACCGAGCATTGTAAAGACGCTTCGTGAATACAGCAGCAGTACATTTGATGTGCATCTTATGCTCAGCGAGCCTGAAAAATACATAGATAAATTTGTAAAAGCCGGAGCGGATATTATAACCGTTCATTATGAAGCGGTTCAGAATTTAAAGGAAACAGCAGATATAATTCACGGCTATAATATTAAGGCAGGTATATCCGTAAAACCCGTGACAAGCTTTGATATGGTTAAGGATTATCTTAAATATTTTGATATGCTCCTTATAATGACGGTTGAACCGGGCTTTGGCGGTCAGTCATATATAAAAGATATGAACCTTAAAATAAAACAGGCTAAGGAGTTTATTACAGCTAACGGTTTAAACTGCGATATAGAAATTGACGGCGGAGTAAACCTTGATAATATTCGTGAAGCAGTAGAGTGCGGTGCCAATGTTATAGTTGCAGGCTCTGCAATATTCAAGGCCGAAAATCCGGCTGATGTAATTATTAAAATGAAAGAGGCGTGTATGTCTTAATGGAGTGTTATATATTTTGTGCATCTGAAATTTCGGATTACACGTTCCTAAGTGATTATGACTTTGAAAATAATTTTGTAATTTGTGTTGACGGTGGGTATCGTCATGCCCAAAAGCTTAATATATCTGTGGATTTATGGCTTGGAGATAATGACTCTTTATTAAGCGATGATATAAAGGCGGCTGAGATAAAGAGATTTAATTCCGATAAGGATAAAACCGATACTAATCTTGCAATTGACGAGGCGATTGCAAGAGGCTTTACGAGCGCTGTTATATTCGGCGGAACAGGCGGAAGAATTGACCATGAATTTTCGCATTTTTGTCTGCTTAAATATGCACTTTTAAGAGGCTTAAGGTGCAAAATTACAGATTCAAAAAATGAAATTATGATGATAGATGACAGCATTGAATTAGTGAAAGGAAACAAAAAATATGTGTCATTTTTTCCGTTCGGTGATATTGTTAAGGGTCTTACCATAAAGGGTCTTAAGTATTCACTTGAAAATTCAGATTTGCAAATTGAAGACGTAAGAGCCTCAAGCAATGAATTTTTAGACGAAAACAGTGCTGCAAGTGTGAGTATACGCTCGGGATTTCTGCTTGTAATTCTTTCGGATGATTAATGCGTATTTCAAAATTATGGGGAGTGAAGAAAAGTGGCTTCAAGCAAGGAGTATTTGGAATATATAACAGAGCAGCTCGGCGGTGCTGATAATGATATAACCTACAGAGCTATGATTTCTCAAATATACGAGGAGCTTCCAAAGCCTAAGCCTAAAAAGAAGAAAAAGTCAGAGTAAATATATAATTATTATACCATTGAAAGGAAAAGTGCTATGAAGAAGAAAATTATTGCCGTAATGCTTATATGCGGAATTTGTATGAGTTTTACAGCTTGCGGAGGAAAAAAAGATATAAATACTGATACTATGGCGAATAATTCGGCGAATAAAACAGTTATAAGTCAGGATACGTCCGAAGCTAAAGCTTCAGAGAGTACAGAAAGTGAAGCTTCGGGTGAGGCGGCGAATGGAAATTCCGGCGATGACAGTGCTGAAATTGCTGAAAAGAAGGCTGCTGCGGCAAGTAAGTCTGTAGCAGTAGATGGCGATGAAAATATGATGGAATTTAAATCTGAGAACGGCTACAGTGTAATTTATCCAAAACACTATGAGGTGGTTCCTGAGTCAGCAGATGTAGATTTTGTAGTTACTGATAAGGCGAGTATGTCAAGCGTTAATATTTCAACTATTTGGGAGGATTCATCTGTTCTTTTTGAGGTTACAAAGGAGGGCTATCAGCAGCTTATGCTTGCACAGGATATGCCTGTAAATACTCTTGATTTATATGAAATAATCAAAATAAACGGAATTGATGCACTCAGAATTCAGTATACATATAATGATACGGAATTTGTTCAGACATTTTACAAGGTAAATGATAAGCGCACACACTGCGTCACTTATTCAAAAACCAAAACGATATCCGATGAAGCTGCTAAAGAGCTTGAGCAGATTACAAATACTCTTACAAATACACTAAGTGAATAATATAAATATAAATTTTAGGAGTGAGTATTGTGGATACAATAAAAAGTTATAAATGTCCGTGCTGCGGTGCACCGATTAAATTTGATGCAAGCGTTCAAAGTCTGCGCTGTGAATCCTGCAAAAATGAGTTTTCGCCCGATACGCTTGAGCAGATGAGCTCTGCATATGAAAGTACAAAGGAATCAAAGTTTAATTGGGACGAGTATATACCTCGTGAATACGGAGCGGAGGAAAGCGGAAATATCGCTGTATATTCCTGTCCTTCGTGTGCGGCAGAGATTACGGGCGATGATTCCTTAGGTGCGACTGTTTGCCCGTACTGCGGTAATAGCACTATTATAAAGGGTAAGTTTGAAGGCAGCTTTAAGCCTGATTATGTCATTCCGTTTAAGCTTGAGAGAAAAAAAGCAATAGCTAAATTTATGGAAAATGCTTCAAAAAAGAAATTCATACCTAAGGAATTTAAGGATGAGAGCAAGCTTGAAGAAATTGTCGGAATGTATGTACCGTTCTGGACATTTGACTGTGATGCCGACGCTGATATTATATACAGCGGTAGAAAAACAAAAACGTGGCTTGATGCCAATTACACTTACACCCGAACGGATTTTTATAAGCTGTTCAGAAGCGGAAAAGTCGGGTTTGCAAATGTTCCCGTTGACGGCTCAAAAAAAGCGGATGATAATTATATGGAGGCTATTGAACCGTTTGATTATTCGGAAGCGGTGAACTTCAGCAGTGCATATCTTTCCGGATATCTTGCGGATAAATATGATGTCAGTGCCGTTGAATGTATAGACAGAGCAAACGAAAGAATTAAGCACTCTATGGAAGAAATGCTAAGAGATACTACATACGGTTATGAAATGGTCACTACGGATAACTCAAGTGTGAAATTTGACAACGGAAAAATCAGATATGCACTTCTTCCTGTTTGGTGGCTTAATATTAAATATAAAGACAAAATGTATAAATTTGCAATGAACGGTCAGACAGGCAAATCGGTTGGAAATTATCCGGCGGCGTGGAGCAAGATTATTGGCTACTTCTCGTGCTGGTACGGTATACTTACTGCTGCTGCATTAATTATATGGAATATTTTTATGAACTGAAAAGAAGTTGGGGTGTTAATAAAATGAAAAGAATTATGACAATTATTTTTTGTGTTATAATATTCACATTCAATGTAATGCCGCTTGCTGTATTTGCGGAGGAGCTTCCGCCGTCGGTTGTAGATGATGCAGAGTTTCTGACTCCTCAGCAGTTAAGCGAGCTTACGGAAGCTTTTGACGGTTTGCGTGAGAAATATAATGTGGATGTTTCGGTAGTAACGGTCAAGGGCTTGGAAGGAAAAGATATACAGGATTTTGCCGATGATTATTTTGACTATAACGGCTACGGCTGCGGAGCAAATTATGATGGAATTATGCTACTTGTTTCAAAAAGTCCGAGAGAGTGTCATTTTACAACTTGCGGCTATGGACAATATGCTTTTAACGATGCAGGACTTATATACATAGAAGCGGGCGTAGTTGAAAGACTTAAAAACAATGATTACTACGGTGCATTTGTAAGCTTTGAAAATGATGCGGATAAGCTTTTGGAAGCTGCAAAAAACGGTAAGCCGTTTAAGCATTCGCCTAAAGAAAAGCTTATGTATCTTTTGGCGGCACTTATCATTCCGCTTATTATTGCGTTTATTATAACATTTATTCAGTATAAGAAAATGAATGACGCTGTACAAAAAGCTGCGGCAAATGAATATGCAAAAGGTAATGTTAATATAAAAACGACAAGGGATATTTTTCTGTACAGTACACTTCATAAAACGCCGAGACCTAAGGATAATGGCGGCAGCGGTTCATCGACGCATACATCATCGTCGGGACGAAGTCACGGTGGACGTGGAGGAAGCTATTAATATCGGAATTAATTAATCCGAAATGGATTTTTGAAAGGAGTTTTAAGGTATGGGACTATTAAAAGCAGGAGCCGGAGCACTTGGCGGAGTGCTTGCCGACCAGTGGAGAGAATATTTTTACTGTGAGTCGCTTGACTCGGATATTCTTGCGGCTAAGGGTGAAAAACGAAAAGGAAAGAGAAGCTCTAATAAAAAGGGTGACGACAATATTATTTCAAACGGTTCAATAGTTGCCGTAAATGACGGTCAGTGTATGATTATTGTTGAACAGGGCAAAATAGTTGAGGTTTGTGCGGAGCCGGGCGAATTTGTATATGATACCTCAAGCGAGCCGAGTATATTTTACGGCGGTCTTGGCGAGGGAATTAAGAAAAGCTTTCAGGAGATAGGAAAGCGTTTCGGATTCGGCGGAGATACCGGAAAGGATCAGAGGGTATATTACTTTAACACAAAAGAGATTATCGGCAATAAATATGGTACTCCGAGTCCTGTTCCGTTCCGAGTTGTAGATAATAACATAGGTCTTGATATAGATATAGCTATACGCTGTCATGGTGAATATTCATACAAGATTACAAATCCGCTTTTATTTTACACTAATGTATGCGGAAATGTAGATGATGAATACAGCAGGGAAACCATAGACGGTCAGCTAAAAAGTGAGCTTATGACAGCACTTCAGCCGGCGTTTGCGAAGATTTCGGATATGGGAATAAGGTACAGTGCACTTCCGGGGCATACAATGGAGATTTCAAACGCACTTAATGATATTTTATCGGAAAAATGGCGTGATTTGAGAGGTATAGAGATTGTATCTTTTGGAGTATCGACAGTAAAGGCTTCCGAGGAAGATGAAGCTATGATTAAGGAGCTTCAGAGAAACGCTGCATTCAGAAACCCGACTATGGCGGCGGCACATATGGTAGATGCACAGGCGCAGGCTATGAAGGATGCGGCTAAGAATGAAGGCGGTATGGGCGTAATGGGCGGATTTTTCGGAATGAATATGGCTCAGAACGCCGGTGGTATGAATGCTAATAATTTATTTGCAATGGGTCAGCAGATGCAGAATCAGCCTTCACAGCCGCAGCAACAGAATTCGGGTGAAGCTTTGGCTCAGTCAGGCTGGGATTGCAGCTGCGGAAAAACTCAGAATACGGGAAAGTTCTGCGTTGAGTGCGGAAAACCAAAGCCGAGCAGTGACGGATGGACTTGCAGCTGCGGAGCGGTTAATAAGGGTAAGTTTTGCAGTGAATGCGGAAACGCAAAGCCGGCGGGCGTACCGATCTACAAGTGTAACAAGTGCGGCTGGGAGCCTGAGGACCCTCATAATCCGCCTAAGTTCTGTCCGGAGTGCGGAGATATCTTTGACCAAAATGATATAAGTTAGGTAAATTCAATGAGGGGCTGTTGCAAATGAGCATTTTTACGATGCTCATTTGCAAGTTCTATATTTT
>CAMCUJ010000013.1 GCA_945878965.1 uncultured Clostridia bacterium | reverse complement strand
ATTTTATGCATATAAATATAAACAAACGATGTTGCTGCTGATGATATACAGCAATGCAGACAAAGAGTTTAAATAATACTATATTTATTATACGAGGAGTGTTTTATATGAAAATTTATGAAAAAATCACAGATCTAATTGGCGGTACACCGCTTCTTGAACTTAAGAATTATGAAAAGAATAAGGAACTTTCAGCAACTGTTTTGGCAAAGCTTGAGTATTTTAATCCGGCAGGCAGCGTAAAGGATAGAATTGCAAAGGCGATGATTGATGATGCAGAGGCAAAGGGAGCTTTAAAGCCTGATTCTGTTATTATTGAGCCTACCAGCGGTAACACAGGCATCGGTCTTGCGGCGGTTGCGGCATCAAGGGGCTATAAGATTATTCTTACTATGCCTGAAACAATGAGTGTTGAACGCAGAAATCTTTTAAAGGCATACGGTGCAGAGCTTGTTTTAACCGAAGGTGCAAAGGGAATGAAGGGAGCTATAAGCAAGGCTCAGGAGCTTGCGGCAGAAACACCGAACAGCTTTATTCCGAGTCAGTTTACAAATTCGGCAAATCCGACAGCACACAGAAATACAACAGGTTCTGAAATCTGGAATGATACAGACGGAAAGGTTGATATTTTTGTTGCAGGTGTAGGTACAGGAGGAACTGTATCGGGTGTCGGAGAATACTTAAAATCGCAGAATCCTAATGTTAAAGTAGTTGCGGTTGAGCCTGCAGGCTCTCCGGTACTTTCTAAGGGTACTCCCGGACCTCATAAGATTCAAGGTATTGGTGCAGGATTTGTGCCGGATACATTAAATATGGAAGTTTATGATGAAATTATTGCAGTAGAAAACGAAGACGCATTTGAGGTTGGCAGAACTCTTGCTAAAAAAGAAGGTCTTCTTGTAGGTATTTCCTCAGGTGCCGCTGTATTTGCCGCAACAGAGCTTGCAAAGCGTCCCGAAAATAAGGGAAAGGTTATTGTGGCATTGCTTCCTGACACAGGTGAAAGATATCTATCTACACCGATGTTTGCGGAATAATTAAATCGGAATTAAAAAATGAAAATCAGACTCCGCCTTATGCTGTCGTATGTCAGAAGAAAAGGCGGAGTTTTTATGTTTAAATTAATAATAGTTGAGAAAAAGTTTTTGTGCCGATTAAAAATCAAATGCTTGACAAATACCCTATGGGGGTATATAATAATATTAATCACTCATATTGGGTATTATTTAATTAAGAAACATTTATTAAATATTAGTGCGATTTTTTATTTTGAGGAGTTGAACGGCAAATGGAGAAAGAATGCTGCTGTCATAAGACTAAGAAACGTTCCGAAGAGGAATACAAAAAGCTTATCAACCGTTTAAACCGTATGGAAGGACAGATTAGGGGGATACGAGGTATGGTTGAGAAAGATGCATATTGCATTGACATATTGATTCAGGTTGCGGCAGTAAATGCCGCTTTGAATTCATTTAATAAGGAATTGCTTGCAAGTCACATTAAAACTTGTGTGGCAAATGATATACGAGAGGGTAAAGATGAAACGATTGATGAGTTGGTTGTTACTCTGCAAAAACTAATGAAATAAAGGAGTCGGAATTATGGAGCAATATACAGTTAAAGGAATGAGCTGTGCGGCTTGCAGTACGAGAGTGGAAAAAGCAGTGTTAAAGGTGTCGGGGGTAACATCGTGTTCTGTCAGTTTACTTACCGATTCTATGAGCGTAGAGGGTACAGCATCTGAAAAGGATATTATTACTGCTGTTGAAAATGCCGGATACAAAGCGTCAAAAAAAGGCGTTGAAAAAAATGTCAGAGCTTCTTCATATGATGAGCCGAGAGAAAATACTGAAATGTCTGCAATGAAACTCAGATTGATTACATCACTTGTTTTTTTAATTATACTTATGTATTTTTCAATGGGACATATGATGTGGAGTTGGCCTTTACCGTCGTTTTTTGATGATAATCACATCGCAATGGGATTGGTTCAGCTCTTGCTGACCGCTGCCGTTATGATTATTAATCAAAAATTTTTTGTTAGCGGTTTTAAAAGTCTGATTCACAAATCACCGAATATGGATACGCTTGTTGCCTTAGGTGCAGGTGCGGCTTTTGTCTACAGTACTTATGCTCTGTTTGCTATGACGGATGCACAGGTAAAGGGAAATATGGATTTGGTAATGAGTTATATGCACGAATTCTATTTTGAGTCTGCCGCAATGATTCTTACACTTATTACTGTCGGTAAAATGCTTGAAGCACATTCAAAAGGAAAGACTACAAATGCACTGAAAAGTCTGATGAGCCTTGCACCTAAAACTGCTGTAATTGTGAAGGATGGTGCTGAAATTACAGTTTCGGTTGAGCAGGTGAAAAAGGGGGACATTTTTGTGGTTCGTCCGGGCGAAAGCATTCCTGTGGACGGCATAATTATAGAGGGAACAAGTGCGGTTAATGAATCAGCACTTACGGGTGAGAGCATTCCCGTTGACAAAGCCGAGGGAGATGGTGTGTCGGCAGGAACGGTCAATCAATCCGGATTTATTCGTTGTGAGGCAGTTAAGGTCGGCGAGGATACCACACTTTCGCAAATTATACAAATGGTAAGTGATGCAGCGGCTACAAAAGCACCGATTGCAAAAATTGCCGATAGGGTTTCGGGAATTTTTGTTCCTACTGTTATTGCGATTGCTGTTGTTACAATAATTGTGTGGCTGATTTTGGGTGAAAATATAGGCTTTGCACTTGCGAGGGGTATTTCCGTTTTGGTTATAAGCTGTCCGTGTGCATTGGGACTTGCAACACCTGTTGCGATTATGGTCGGTAACGGAGTCGGTGCAAAAAACGGTATTTTATTTAAAACGGCGGTTTCTTTGGAGGAAACCGGTAAAGCAGAGATTGTCGTATTGGATAAAACGGGTACGATTACAAGCGGTGAGCCGAGAGTAACGGATATTATTCCGTCTGAAAATATAAGTCTTGAAGAATTATTAAATATGGCATATTCTCTTGAAAAGAAAAGCGAGCATCCGCTTGCGAAAGCGATTTTAAAAAAGGCTGAGGAATTAAATTTTAGCGGAGATGAGGTTTCGGATTTTAAGGCTTTGCCGGGTAATGGTATTACTGCTGTTTTAAACGGGTCACACTTGGCGGGCGGTAATCTGAATTTTATAGGCAGTCAGGCGGAAGTACTGCCGAAATTTAAAGATTGTGCGAACAAACTCTCAGAAGAGGGAAAAACGCCGCTGTTTTTCAGCAGAGATAAGAAGCTGATAGGCATTATTGCCGTTGCAGACATTGTTAAGGAGGACAGTCCTAAGGCAGTAGAAGAATTACAAGATATGGGGATAAAAGTTGTAATGCTTACGGGAGATAATAAACAAACCGCAAAAGCAATAGGAATGCAAGTCGGTGTTGATGAGATTATCGCAGGTGTTTTGCCTGACGGTAAAGAGAATGTAATTCGTGATTTGAAGAAAAAGGGCAGAGTTTTAATGGTAGGTGACGGTATTAATGACGCTCCGGCACTTACACGTGCCGATATAGGCATTGCTATTGGTGCAGGAACCGATATTGCCATAGACGCTGCGGATATTGTTCTGATGAAAAGCAAGCTTTCGGATGTTCCGGCGGCAGTTCGGCTTAGCCGTACAACGCTTAAGAATATTCGTGAGAACCTGTTTTGGGCGTTTATCTATAATGTAATCGGAATTCCGCTTGCGGCAGGTGTGTTTATTTCACTGTTTGGTTGGAAACTAAATCCTATGTTTGCTGCTGCGGCTATGAGCTTGTCAAGCTTTTGTGTGGTTACAAATGCTTTGAGATTGAATTTTATTAATATCCGAAACAGTAAGAAGGATAAAAAAGTTAAATCAAAACAAAGAAAGGAAGAAGAAATTATGAAAAAAACACTTAAAATTGAAGGTATGATGTGCGGTCACTGCGAGGCGAGAGTGAAAAAATGCTTAGAGGAGCTTCCGCAGGTAGATGAGGCAATTGTAAGTCATGAAACCGATTCGGCAGAGCTTATATTAAACGCAGAAATATCGGATGAGGTTTTGAAGGAAATAATAGAGGCACAAGGCTACAAAGTTTTGGATTGATTTTATAAATCGGTAATGCTTCTAATGTTATAAAACAGATATGAGTTAAAAGTATAGCAATTTCAAATCAGTAAATGTGCTGATTTTTAAAACGGAAAATTAAATTATTAATTATGGCAGAAGCTTTTGTTTATATGCTTCTGCCATAAAATTAAATCATATAATCGTTTGAGTAGCGTTCACGCTGCTTGTCCAAGACATCCTGAAGAGTAATATTATCAAGATAATCATTTATCACTTTGTTTAGACCTTGCCAAATTGGAAGCGTTGCACATTCGTTTTGCCGTTCACACTGAATTGGATTTTGATCAAGACAGGAAACAGGGGAAAGACTGCCTTCTGTTAGCCGAAGAATCATACCTATTGTATATTTGTCCGGTGATTGAGCAAGCTTATATCCGCCTTGAAACCCACGATTTGTCTGTAAAATATTAGTTTTATTCAAAATCGGTACAATTTGTTCTAAATATTTTTTTGAGATACCCTGTCGCTCTGCAATATCTTTTAATGAAATAAACCCGGCGTTCATATGTTCGGCAAGGTCTAAAAGCATACGCAAAGCATATCTTCCTTTTGTTGATATCTTCATAGAGAACACTCCTTTCATAATACTATAATAACATATGTTTTGTAGGTTTTCAAGAGAAAAATCGAAAAAGTTTTTAAACTTATTCTACTTTTATTTATTGATAATGCACACTAAAATAAAAAAAGCGAAATTTTTTTGATATTCGTAAGATTTATTGAAAAATAATATAAAGTGTGTTATAATAAAAACATTAAATTATAACTAAATCAAGATGTCCCCCGCATCTTAGCGGCGGGTTGCACTTGATTTTTTCGGCGGGAGTACCTTTTTCCCACCGAAAACGTTGAATAACGGCGCTCTGCGCCTATTGAATATGATATAACTGAATTAAGATGCCTCCGTCTATATAGGCGGAGAGTTCCGCTTAATTTTTAATCAGGAGTAAAATATCCTGCTTAAAACGTTGAATAACAGCACTTTGTGCCCTATTTAATTTTTAAACAAGAAAATTTGAGGTGGATAATTTGGATAGAATCTTATTTATAAATGCCTGTGTTCGTGAAAACTCACGAACACTTGAAATTACAAAATATGTTTTGGATAAATTGTGCGGTGAGGTTTGTGAAATTAATCTTAAAAAAGAGAATTTAAAGCCGCTTGACGGAGAACTTCTTGAAATAAGAGAAAGACTTGTTTCCGAAAATGATTTTTCGGACGATATATTTAAATATGCAAAAGAGTTTGCATATGCGGATACAATTGTGATTGCAGCACCGTATTGGGATTTGACTTTTCCGTCTTTGCTTAAGGTGTATCTTGAGAATATAACGGTCAGCGGAATAACATTTAAGTATGAAAAAGGTATTCCTAAAGGTCTTTGCAAGGCAAAAAGATTGATTTATGTTACAACCTCAGGCGGACAAATATATTTTAATTTCGGCTTTGATTATGTAAAGGCTTTAGCTGAAAATTTTTACGGAATAAAGGATATTCTGTTTTTCAAAGCGGAAAATCTTGATGTTGATGGGAATGATATAACTGAAATTTTGCAGACGGCAAAGAGAGAAATTGATAAATATTTTAAAGCAGGAGTGTAAATCAAGTAGCTGCTGTTATTAAAAATTATATTATTAATTTATAACATTTTAGGGGGAATTTATTATGGTTTTATCAAAATAATTTAGTAAGCAGAGCATTAGAAATGCTCAAAAGTAAGTATCGGCAATGCTTTACAGTAAGTCTTATTTAATCATTAATTAGTCAACAGGATTTTACATAACGGAATTTGCTGATAAATTTTCCGATTTAGGAGTTACGTAACAAGGAGGTATAAGTATAATGAAAAAAATAATAAGTATAGTTTTAACTTTAGTAATGCTATTAAGCAGTATAACGGTTCTTGCTGCTGACACTGATAAAGTAACCGTAAATATGAATGGTGCAGAAATGCAGTTTGATGTAGAGCCGATTATTGAAAACGGCAGAACATTGGTTCCGTTCCGTGCGATTTTTGAAGCACTCGGCTGCAGTGTAAGCTATTATTCAAAAGACGGAATCCAAACCGTTTCGGCTTACAGAGGCGATGACAATCTTATGATTACAATAGGAGAGAATAAGATGTATTTTGGCGCAAAGGAAATTACTCTTGATGTGCCTGCAAAAATTGTAAATGACAGAACTCTTGTTCCTCTTCGTGCAGTGTCTGAAGCATTTGATACAGAGGTTATCTGGTATGACGATATAAATACTGTTGGATTGTATCCTAAGAGCGGTGCTCATAAAATTACATCTGTTACAGTTAATAAGGATATTAAAAACAATGATGGTGTAACGCTTGTAAATGTTGCATATTCATATCCTGTTATAGAAAACAGAGAGCAGAGCAAGTTTATTGATCAAATTAATGCAGAATATAAGGCGAATGCCGAAAGCTTTTTGAAGCAAGCAGAAGCTGACAAAGAAGAAGCACAAATGCTTTATGAGCAGATGGGTGCGGAAGATTTTCTTCCTTATGAAAATTCGCTTACATATACGGTGAATACTGACAGAATGGGAATACTTTCAATAACAAATCATAAATACTATTATACGGGCGGAGCTCACGGCACATCCATTAAAGAGTCAAGAAACTTTAACTTGACTTCCGGAACTGAGCTTAAGCTTGACGATATATTGAACGGTTCGCTTGACGATGAAATATATGTGATGGTTTATGATGTATTTGTGAAGTATTTTGAAGAGGCTGCCGGTGAGGAGTTTAATGCTGAGTGGGCAGAGCTTATCGGAAGTGAAACTAAGAATGTAAGATATTATATTACAGATGATTCTTTAGTACTCTATTTTGACGTATATTCGGTTGCTCCTTATGCTTTCGGTACTCCAAGTGTTGAAATTCCATATAATGAAAACACATTCCGTATTGATTTGAAAAACGCAAAGCTTGATGAATATAAATTCGAGCTTGAAGGTAATCCTACCACAGGTTATAAATGGGAAATCATAGGTGCTGATAACGAACGACTTAATATATCGGAAGAATATGTTCAGAAAGACAATACAGAAGGCTTAGTCGGAGTAGGCGGAACATATAAATATACAGTTAAAGGCTTAAAGCCGGGTAATGCATCGCTTGAGCTTGCATATATTCAGGCAGGCAAGAGTGTAAATGATGCAGAAAAAGCGTTTATTGTAGATGTATATGTTGACAAAAACAATAAAATCACAATTCTAAATATTGATGATGATGTGGAAAAAGTTAAAATAGAACCGGGTTTATAACTAAATCAAGATGTCCCCCGCATCTTAGCGGCGGGTTCCACTTAATTTTCTCGGTGGGAGAATAATCTCCTACTGAGAATGTTGAATAACGAATGTTTAAAGATTAAAGATTAAATATAAAATATAAAATAATAAACTGCTCACTTGAAGCTTGATGTGCCACCAAAATCGTTAGATTTTTGGTCTAACGATTTGGCGGGCGGTTCAGAATTAAGCGGGCAGTTTTTATGTTTGAATTTTCAGCGCTAAAATATGACCGCTGACTTTTTCTTTGTCAGCGGTCAAGTGATGTGATTAATTAGAGTTATCTGCTATTTAAAATCGTTTTATCTTTTTGGTTGTATTCTTCTCAAATTCTGTATCGCGGGTCTTAAATGATGTTATGCGTTTATAGAGAGGCATATTTTTGTTAAAATCATCAATTATCTTTTGAAGCTCTGCATTGATATCATTTATATTATGCTTTTCGGCATATTCCAAATCAGGGAATATCTCTGCTTCTATTGTCTGACCGTTTTCACGAACTAAAACCTCCATAACAAGATCATTCTTTCCGAGTGCGTTTTCAAGCTCCTCCGGAGAGATATTCTCGCCGTTTGAAAGGATAATAAGGTTCTTTTTGCGACCTGTTATATATAGGTAGCCATCATCATCCATATAGCCCAAATCACCGGTATGAAGCCAACCATCCTCGTCAAGTGCTTCGGCGGTTTCATCAGGCATTTTGTAGTAACCCATCATTACGCTTGAGCCTTTAACGCATATTTCTTCGTCTACAAACTTTATACTACAGTTTTTAAGAGGTTTTCCGATTGAACCGTTTTTGCAGTCAATCTGATTGTTACTGCTGATAACAGGAGAACATTCTGTCATTCCGTAGCCTTGCAGTATACTGATGCCATACTCTGCAAAAAAGTCAACCAAATCCGGATTTAGGTATGCACCGCCGCTGAATATTATTTCAAGGTTTTCGCCAAAGGCGGCCTTTGCTATCATTTCCTTTGGTATATCCGCCTTTGTATCTCTTAGCTGATGATAAATTGTTTCTATTATCAGCGGAACAAGAAGAATTACTTTTGGCTTAAACTTATTTAGGTTCTTTGAAAAGTGAAGCATCGAGTCATTGATACATACACAGCTTCCAAGCGACAGACTTTTTAGTATATCTGATGTAAGACAGTAAGCATGATGTATCGGAAGAACTGACAGTGACACAGTTCCCGGTTCAATCTGCACTACGCACGCTTCAACATTTGAGGCAAGGTTTCGGTTGCTAAGCATTACACCCTTGCTCTTTCCGGTAGTTCCGGATGTAAACATTAATGTACACATTTTATCAGGGTCAATTTCCGTTTCATAGGTGTTGCCGCTGAATTCCTGTATAAGCTTTGGCAAACTATATAAGTATTTATCATCTGCCGATTCTTCTTCCTGCAAGCAGAATATATGAGTGATGGCAGGGCAGTTGTCACGGATTCCCTCTGCAACTGCTTTCTGGGTCTTATCATAAAACACTGCCGAGCTGTCCGAACGGTTCAGCAAATCATACAGATCGCTTGCCGGAAGTGAAGCGTCAAGCGGAACCGCCACGCTGCCTGAGTTTACTATACCGAAATAGCTTATTATCCATGGATATGAACTTTTTCCGATTAGAGCAATGTGTTTTCCCACAAGATTCATACGATTTAAAATACAGCTTATAGTTTCACTGTCTTTTTTTACATCTGAGTATTTCTTTTCAATTATCTCTTTTCCGTCTGTATATTTAAATGCTGTCATATCATTATATTTTTCTGCACTGTATGAAATTATATCTTTAATTGTATTAAAAGGCATTGTTTTATCCTCCTAAGGCAATATCTGTTTTGTGCCGTATTTTATTTCGTAAGACTTTCAATATAGGAAACCGCTTCGCCAACAGTTTTGATATTAAGAATTTCGTTTTCGTCTACTTCGATGTCATATTCGTCCTCAAGGTAGCCGAGAAGTGACATAAACTCAAAGGAATTGAGCCCTAAATCCTCTATAAATCTCGAATTTTCGGTGATTTCTTCAATTGGTGTGTCAACATATTCGCTAAGTTTTTCTTTAAGCTCATCAAACATTTTAATTTCCTCCAATAATTTTATATTAATTTATTAATTTTACACTTTATCAATAATCTCACCGACAGTAAGCTCGGGATGTTCAACCCCGGCAAAAATTATACGCATTAAGTAGTAGTAAACTCTTTCTACATCTTGATATGACAGTTCTGCCTGTTGGTATTTAAAGAAAAATTCAAGTCCGCCGTTTGGATTATGCATAACCGTAAGATACAGCTTCTGAACCGCAGTACCGTTGCTGAGCCACTTTGATTTGTACGGTATTCCCTTAAGATTCGGGTTCTGAAGACGTACCGGAAGCGGCTGGTATGTAAGAAGTATACCTTCATAGGTTGTATGCTCGGGCTGATCGAATTTTTCCGCAAACTTTTTTGCAAGACGTGCCTGGTCATAATTGCTGTGACGGTAAACCTTGTTTTGAAGCTCTTGAATTATATATATTCCGTCAAGAAACTCTGTATCAGGCTCAATAACAGTTCTGCACGGATACCATTCTGTGCGGCTTCCGCCGCTGAAACGTTCAAGCTTTGTCGAACGTCTTGAAACAAAATTACGAATGCTGATATCAGTCTGACCGTCATTCGCCTTTGACAGATATGTTCTAAGCCCCATAAGCAGCAGATTTGTCATTGAAACATTATTGTTAAGACAGTAATCAAGCAGTCTGTATGTAGGGTCAGGCTCAAGAGTGAACGAAGCGAAGTCCACCCGTGTGTCCGTGGTGTTTCTGTAAACATACCTCTGTTTTGGATTATTGTGCTTTTTACGGTCATCCTCAAGCTTCCACTTACCTGTAACATCGGAATACAAAGGCTCGCCTAAGGCAAGAAGCTCGTCCCAGAACGCACTGTCACGTTCAATCTTTTTCTGATTTTTCTCTTTTTCAAGATCCTTTTCAAGAGCTTCGGTGTAAAGAGGGAGCGGCTGCGGATACGGCGACTGAAATACATAATGGCAGTAAAGCTCCATTATATCATTAATTATGACAATAATTCCGCTTGAATCAATAAGACGATGATCTATCGAAACATATATTCCCTGATATCCATCGGGGAGCTTTATCATTTTTATGTCAGCCATAGGTGCATTCGGCTTAGAGAATGGCTTGAATGACCACTCGTTTAATTGCTTTTCGATATCTTCTTCAGATCGGCCGCTAAGGTCAAAAAGTTCAATATCACGTGGGTCATGAGGAATAATATACTGCATTACATTACCGTTTTCGTCAGGCTTGGTAAATCTTATACGCAGACATTCACTGCGTCTGAATTCCTCTTGAATACACTGTTTCAGTAATCCGAAGTTTATATTTGTCTTGAGGGTTGAACAAACACAGATATTGATTACCTGTGATGTTCCGAATTCTTTTGCAAGCTCATGCTGGGTAGCTTGAGCCGGTGCAAGCGGATAATACTTTATGTCCAATTTTCACGCCTCCTGTTTAATGCGTTATAATTTGCCGTGTATTAGCATTTGATATCAATCGGCTTAAGCGGCAGGATAACGCTCTTCATAATTTCATTACAACATATTTTAATAGATTTGTACAGAGATTTAATTTTATCTGTACAAAAAATATATAATTCATTTCGATAATAAATTATAATAACGGCGCTCTGCGCCTTATTGAAAAATTATCCATAATAGAAATATGTATATTTTAATTGTTTGTATGTTTATATTGCATATACTCAAGAAAAATGCTATGATAACTATAGTTATAAAAATATCCGAGTGAATAAAAAAGGAATAAAAATATGGTGGAAATTTATATACTGAATACAAAACCGCTTAATGACTTAAATCTGTTTGAGGAAAAATTAAAAACTCTTTCTGAATTTAGACAGAAAAAGGTGCTTAGCTTTAAAAGAATGTCTGACAGAGTACTTAGTCTTGGAGGAGGATTACTGATTGGATACGGACTTAAAGAGCTTGGACTTTATGAGAAGAATATAAGGTATGCTCAAAGCGAATATGGAAAGCCGTATTTTAAGGATTACCCTAATATACATTTTAATATATCTCATAGCGGCAATATAGCAGTGTGTGCTTTTTCAAAATACAGCGTTGGGTGTGATGTTGAGATGCTAAGAACGCCTGATTTTAACGTTGCCGAAAAGTTTTTCTCAAATTCCGAAAAGAAGTATATTTTCGGGATTGAAAATGAAAATAAAAGTGAAAGAGAAAGAGAGTTTTTTAAAATATGGACACTTAAGGAGAGCTTTGTTAAAGCCATTGGACGTGGACTTAGTATACCGTTTAAGGAATTTTCGGTTGATCCGTGCAAGTGCAAATTATGCGGCAGCAGAATATATAATGAAAATGAATATTATTTTAAGGAATATATTTTTGATGATTATATAATATCGTGCTGCTGTGAAGAATCGGAATTTCCCAAGACTCCAAAGTTTTGCGAAAAATTACTATAACGTATAATTTCAGCGTTAGCGTCACCGCCTGATAAATGTCGTATGATTGGGCAGACAACGGAACAGAATACGGATTATCGGAATACATTCTTAAAAACGGTTCAAAGGCAGCTGTTGAAAAAACATATACCAACGAAGAATTTTTTGAATATATCACAACGATTGATTATTCCAATAAAGAAAACTGGGCATATTTCAATGAAGGTGCGGATAAACAGGCGGATTTATTTATTGTCTGTCCTACAGTTGATATGGGAAAGAGCGGAAATTTAAATGCGGATATTAATGATGAAAAATATCGCCAAAGCTTTACCGGAGCACTTAATATGGAGCTTGGCATCTATAACGATACAGCGACGGTATATGCTCCGTATTATAGACA
>CAMCUJ010000012.1 GCA_945878965.1 uncultured Clostridia bacterium | reverse complement strand
AAACTATAACTATAAGTGCAATAATAATTATAACATACATAATATATTATACCTCCTAAAACTTTCCGAAACTTTAATTTAGTAATCCATTTTATCAATATCAATGAACCAATTCCTATCCAATCTTTAATACAAGAAAAATTTCATTCTTGATATTATTATAATTCTCTTTATGATAACTGTCAAGTTGGTTTTATATGTTGATTACGGCAAATGTTATGGTGCGATTGATAGGTGACAAATAAAAAAGAAAATATACTCCAAATAAAATCAAATAATATACCTAGACAATTCAACAAAATTCGGAACAAAAAATTTATAAAAAGTGTTGACAATGTATTTGTATTTATGATATAATAATAAAAATGTGCGAGAATGTGAAGATTAAAGGATTTTAAATCGAAATATATCTTTAAAGGATTGCAGGAATTAAGAATATATTAAAATGGAAAGGGACGACGGATATGTTGACTTTGAGATTAATGTTTCTATTTAAATTGAAAAGTTTTGCATTTAAGTTTTCTCCTTTTAATTTTTTTGGTTCTCTCTCAAGCGGAGGGGGCAGTATTTCTAATTTTACAAATATAGGACATCTAAAAGGCGGTATTGCTTTTTGATAGTCCTTTTTTAATGTGTATACGGTATTCCCATATTTAAGACGGAAAACGTATATACTAAAGCAAAGCAATAAAAATTTATGCAGGCAGAAAGGCAAGGATATTTTTATGAACACTAATGTTGCTGAATTGATACTTGAAAACGGTGAAAGGTTTAAAGGACAAGCATTCGGAGATGTGCATGACACGGTTGGTGAGGCAATATTCACCACGGCTATGACAGGTTATCAGGAGGCGATTACAGACCCTTCGTTTGCCGGTCAGATAGTAGTTATGACTTATCCGCTTATCGGAAACTACGGTATAAACCTTGAAGATAATGAGTCGGAAAAACCGGCCTTAAAGGCTATAGTTGTAAGAGAAAAGTGCGATTATCCAAACAACTTTAGAACAGAAATGACTCTTGACGGCTTTTTAAAGCAGGAGGGCGTTCTCGGACTTGAAGGAATTGACACACGTGCACTTACAAAGACACTTAGAACTAAGGGCGTAATGCGTGGAATTATAGTATGCGGCGGAAAAGAGCTTTCGGACAGCGAGATAAAGGAACGTATTGAAAGCCTTGATAACAGCAAGGTTGTTTCCGAGGTTACGGCAAAGGAGAAATACCTGATTAAGGGCAGCGGAAAGAATGTTGCATTCATTGACCTTGGAGCAAAGAGAGGAATACTTGAAAATCTTAAAAAGCGTAACTGTAACATTCACGTATTTCCGGCAAGCGTTACGGCAGATGAAATATTTGATGTTGAGCCGGATTTGGTGTTTATTTCAAACGGACCGGGTGACCCTCTTGATATTCCTGAGGTAACCGAAACCGTTAAAAAGCTTATCGGCAGAGTTAAGGTTTGCGGAATTTGTATGGGACACCTTATTATCGGTCTTGCCCTTGGCGGAAAAACCGAGAAGCTGAAGTTTGGTCATCACGGTGAAAATCACCCTGTAAAGGACCTTAAAACAAATAAAATTTATATATCGGCCCAGAACCATAACTATGTGGTATCGGATTTACCGGAGGATGTGGAGCCATGGTTTATAAATGTAAATGACAATACTCTTGAGGGATTAAGACATAAGACCCTGCCTGTTCAGAGTGTACAGTTCCACCCTGAGGCATCGGGCGGACCTCTTGATTCGGGTTATATTTTTGATGAATTCTTAAAGTAATTTAAAAGCAAGTTCAGAGCGTATTTAAAGAGGAGGAAATTTAAGATGCCAAGAAACGAAGACATAAAAAAGGTTTTGGTTATCGGTTCAGGACCGATAGTTATCGGACAGGCTGCGGAGTTTGATTATTCGGGAACACAGGCAGTTCAGGCAATAAAGGAAGAGGGCATAGAGGTTGTACTTGTAAACAGTAACCCTGCTACAATTATGACGGATCGTGATATGGCGGACAAGACTTACATTGAGCCGCTAAGCATTGAGTTTTTGGAGAAGGTTATAAAAAAAGAACGTCCGGACAGTCTTATTGCCGGGATGGGCGGTCAGACAGGTCTTAATCTTGCCTGTGAGCTTTACGACAAGGGTATTCTTGACAAGTACGGCGTAAAGGTTATAGGTACCGCTATTGAATCAATTAAAGAGGGTGAGGACAGAGAGAGCTTTAAGGCTCTTATGGAAAGAACTCATCAGCCTATAGTTGAAAGTGATATTGTAACTACAGTTGAGGACGCATTAAGCTTTGCCGCTAAAATCGGTTATCCCGTAATTGTAAGACCGGCATACACACTCGGCGGAACGGGCGGCGGTATTGCAGAAAACGAAGAAGAGCTTTCGGCAATTGCGGCTCAAGGTATACATCTCAGCCGTGTAGGTCAGGTTCTTATCGAGAAATCCATAAAGGGCTGGAAAGAGATTGAGTTTGAGGTAATCAGAGATGGAGCGGGAAATGCTATAACCGTATGTAGTATGGAAAACGTTGACCCGGTCGGTGTTCACACAGGTGACAGTATAGTTGTTGCACCTGCTCAGACTCTTGCGGATAAAGAGTATCAGATGCTTAGAACTGCGGCACTTGACATTATCAATTCAATTGAAATCAAGGGCGGATGTAACGTTCAATTTGCACTTGATCCTGACAGCTTTAACTATGCGGTAATCGAGATTAACCCTCGTGTGAGCCGTTCATCTGCTCTTGCGTCTAAGGCGACAGGCTATCCTATTGCAAAGATTGCATCAAAGATTGCACTTGGCTACAACCTTGACGAGATAAAAAATGCCGTAACGGGAAATACATTTGCATGCTTTGAGCCTGCAATTGATTATATAGTTGCTAAAATTCCGAAGTGGCCGTTTGATAAGTTCTTTGGTGCAAAGCGTAACCTTGGAACAAAGATGATGGCAACAGGCGAGGTTATGTCCATTGCAAACAACTTTGAGGCGGCAATTCTAAAGGGTGTGCGTTCCCTTGAGATTAAGCAGTACACACTTGAGCGTAAATCTTCAACCGAGAGAAGTACTGAGGAGCTTAAACGCAGAGTTCAGGTTCCCGATGATGAAAGATTGTTTGACCTTGCCGAGATGATAAGACGTAACTACAGAATGGAGAAGATATGCGAGCTTACGGGAATGGATCCGTTCTTTGTTAAGAAGATTGAGAACATTGTTGTTATGGAAGAGGAGATAAAGAAGCTTAAACTTGAGGATATCACTCCTGAGCTTATGAAAAAGTATAAGAAATTCGGTTTTAGCGACAAGGGTATGGCAGAGCTTTTGGGAGTTCCGGCAAATGAGGTATTCAGATTAAGAAAGAGCTTCGGAATTCTTCCTGTATACAAGATGGTTGATACCTGTGCCGGAGAGTTTGACGCAGTTACACCTTACTACTATTCAACCTATGATGAGGTAGACGAGGCAATTCCTACTGATAAGAAAAAGGTATTGGTTATAGGCTCGGGTCCTATCAGAATCGGACAGGGTATAGAGTTTGACTACTGCAGTGTTCAGAGCATTAAGGCACTCAGAAAGCGTGGAATTGAAACTATAATTATAAACAACAATCCTGAAACGGTAAGTACAGACTTTGACACATCGGATAAGCTTTACTTTGAACCTCTTACAGAGGAGGACGTTTTAAGCATAATTGAAAAGGAGAAGCCGGACGGAGTAATACTTCAGTTTGGTGGACAGACAGCTATAAAGCTTGCGAACTTCCTTGATGAGATGAATGTTCCGATACTTGGAACAAAGCCTGAGCAGATAGATGCGGCAGAGGACAGAGAAAAGTTTGATGAGCTTCTTGAAAAGCTTAATATCAAACGACCTAAGGGTAAGGCTGTATGGAGCGTAAGAGAGGGTATAAAGGAAGCTGACCTTCTTGAATATCCGCTTCTTGTAAGACCGTCTTACGTACTTGGCGGACAGGGTATGGAGATTACCTACAACGAAAAAGAGCTTGTGCGTTATCTTGAGGACGCATTTGAAAAAGACAGAAAGAACCCTGTTCTTATAGACAGATATCTTGGCGGACGTGAGCTTGAGGTTGACGCTATATGCGATGGTACAGATGTACTTATACCGGGAATTATGGAACATCTTGAAAGAGCCGGTATTCACTCGGGTGACAGTATTTCGATTTATCCGCCTCAGAATGTTTCCGACGAGATGAAGGAGAAGATAATGACAGTTACAAGAGAAATTTCTCTTGCGCTTAAGGTTATCGGAATGATAAACATTCAGTTTATTGAGTTTAAGGGTGAGCTTTATATAATCGAAGTAAATCCACGTTCAAGCCGAACAGTTCCGTATATAACAAAGGTTACAAACGTACCTGTAATTGAGATTGCGACAAGAATTATGCTTGGCGAAACACTTAAGGATATGGGCTACGAGAGCGGAATAAGCAAGGAAACAGGAATGGTTGCGGTAAAGGTTCCTGTGTTCTCAACGGAGAAATTGCCGAGAGTTGAAGTAAGCCTTGGTCCTGAGATGCGTTCAACAGGTGAGGTTCTTGGTGTGGGACACAATGTTGATGAGGCACTTTTAAAGGGATTTGAGGGTGCAGGAATGACAGTTCCGGGCAAGGGCAGTACAATTCTTGCAACAATCAGAAACAGAGATAAGGAGAACTTCCTGCCGATAGCGAAGAAGTTTGTGGCTGCCGGATGCAGATTCCTTGCAACTTCGGGTACTGCTGCATATCTTAAGGAGAACGGCATAGATGTTCAGTGCGTTAAGAAAATCAGCGAGGGCGTTCCAAACGTTCTTGACGTTATAAGAAGCGGTGTTGTTGACCTTATAGTTGACATTCCTAAGAAGGGTAATGACACAAAGAGCGACGGCTTCAAGATAAGAAGAACAAGCTCCGAGTGTTCGGTAACCTTGCTTACATCACTTGACACTGTAGCGGCTATGGCAGACATTGTTGAAAAGGATATGGTAAGCGAAAATCTTGATATTATTTCAATCAAAGAAATAGTATAATCGGCGACAGCGGTTACTTTACCTTGCTCGGCTATCGCCGGCAAATGAAGCTGTGTTGGTCGGCTAACGCCGACGGCAATGAAAGTTGATTATGATATTAAAATAAGTCTTGGAGCGGTTTTGCTCTAAGACTTATTTGTATAGTACGTAACTTTATATATCTATATTTTGAAATATTTTTGATTTTTACTTCGGGGTTTTTCCGGAATAGTTAAGCCGAGTAATCCTTTTTCAAGCATAGGATGTATATATTTCGTCATAAGATACGCAATACTGATTCTGCCCGAAAAAAGAATTTCTAATTCTTTTCTGCTTCTTGGTATATTGCAGAATTCAAGAATTTCCCGTTCTTCGGAAGTTATATTTGAATTTTCATCAGTATAGTGATTAAATAAAGTAACTCTGAAAACTCCTCTTTCATTTTCAAACCTTGGGGCAGGCAAATCGGCCTCTTTCATTGAATTTACAATTGTAGGAATTCCGCTGTACCTGTTTTCGGTTTCTTTCATAATTTCCAAAGCAGAGGCTAAAAACGGATTTCTTGTGTCTGCTGATACTTTTCCGAGTAAATCCAAGGTCATACGTCCATAGAGTCCTCCCGGATTTTCTATTTCTATTCTGTCGCTGAACATTCTCACCGAAATTGGTGTAAAGTCGGTATGAATACTATAATCTCTATGAATAAGTGCATTAAGAATTATTTCACGAAGGGCAATAACGGGATATTCTGGTTTGTCCTTTCTTTCGCCTGTATATTTGTCAATGATAGTTTTCGTTTTCATATTTCTTCTGATAAAC
This sequence comes from uncultured Clostridia bacterium, assembly GCA_945878965.1. GTDB lineage: Bacteria > Bacillota > Clostridia > Monoglobales > Monoglobaceae > CAMCUJ01. The sequence continues at coordinate 6,790 of CAMCUJ010000012.1, read as the reverse complement.
GCAAGAGTCTGTTTAAGCATCTGAACAATAGTTCCGTCTATTCTCTCGTTGTCAATAAACCTTTCGCCTACTTTTCCGGTTATACTCATTTCGGTGCCCGGAACAGAAACTGCGGTAATGCATAGCTGAGGAAAAAAAGCCTGCGGATAATCGGAAAATAGCATAATTCCGGTTAATGTAGGGCTATTATTAATCTTAAAACCCTGCAGAGCTTGTATTCTGTCTTCTGTAAGCTCCGATAAATTAGGCTTGGACTTTCTTAAATAAAGCATATATTCAGAGAATTTATCTGTATTGATATCATTAAGGTTTGCTCTGGGAGCTTCACGTAACTCATCATGTATCTTCTGCCTGAATGCTTCATAGCTGTAAACCTCATATTCGGTCATAAGTCTGTCGCCGTCGCCTACACGTATATAAGAACCTTTTAATCTGCCTTTACCTTTATAGAAACAGGGCTTTTGAAAATTATCAATCTCCTGAATTTCGGCACAGACAATCGTTTTATCATCAATAATTGAAGTTGTGCAAAGAAGCCTTACTTCCGGTTCCATTTGCATACTTTGTTCCATTATCTTTTTCTGTAAATCGGCAGCATCATATACTCCGCATACATTATAGTTATCATTTTCATCAATACCAAAAATGATTTTACCGCCTCCTTCTTGATTTGAAAAAGAAGACAAAGTATCAAAAATTTTAGGGCAGCCCTCTTTTGCCGCTTTAACTTCTATATAATTATTTTCACATTTTTGTTCTTTTATAGAATTTGCAAGATTAATAAGCTCGTTTTCAAGCATACTTAGTCACCTCATTAAAATTATAATAATTTTATGCGAATATGTCAAGAAATTTTTCGCACAAAATTCTTATAAATTAAGATGTTTTCTAATAAAATGAGCTAAATTCTAATAAAATCAAATTTATTCTAATAAAATGAGCAGAATTCTAATAAAATACTCTGTTTTTCATTTAATTTATTAAGAGTTTGACTTATGACGGAGTGATATTTCTTAATGCCTATTGAAATAATTCAATAATCAACACAATACCACAGCACGAAAGTGCCACCTTAAACAAATCGAAACCAAACCATGCCGCCGCAATACCTATAATAAGAGCCGCAGCACCCGAATAGGGACTTTGAGTTGCGTTCAATATGGACGGAAAGGTCATTACAGCGAGCGTTACATAAGGCACATAATACAAAAATGAACGAATGAAACGGTTTTTAATTTGTTTGCGGATTAGGGTTAATGGCAAAACACGAATTGCATAAGTAACCGCCGCCATAATAAATATGTAAATATAAACGTTGTTTTTCACTGAGTTACCTCCTTGCTTTCATCTGCGTTATACGGGAATAAAACTGCGGCGGCTGCTGAAATTACAACAGTTAAAATAATAGTTCGTGTGCCGTCTGAAAATTCTGAAATAAGCGGAATATGACCTGCCGTATAACTTAGAACAAAGCAAATAATTATAATTCCGGCGATGATTTTATTGGTTTTTGCCGGCGGAATAATTATAGCAATGAACATTCCGTATAAAGCAACGCCAAGTGCACTGACTAATCGAAGCGGAAGAACATTTCCGGCAACGACTCCAAGTGCCGTTCCTGCCGCCCAAAGCGGTGATGCAATAACTACAGCTCCGTATGTATAGTATGGATTAAGATAACCGGGTCTTGCTACAGCAATTCCAAACAATTCGTCTGTTATATCACACGCCATTAATAAACGGTGATATAACGGCGTTTCGTTTTGCATTCTCTGGCTCATGGCACAGCTCATAAGCAGATAACGTGCATTCGCAATTAAGGTTGCAATAGCCATTTCAAGGTAGGTTGCACCCGCCGCAATTAATGTAAAGCCTACATATTCACCGGCTGAGGCATTGCAAAAAAAGCTTACGATGAAGCCTTGAAATGCTGTAAGTCCGGCATTTTTTGCGGTAATGCCAAGCGAAAAAGAAACTGCGAGATAACCAAGCCCGATGGGAATTCCGTCACGCAGACCGTTTAAAAAGGCAGTTTTTTTATCCGTAAGACTTAAGTGATATTGTGTCTTTTTATTCATTGTATGATTCTCCTGTGTTAATTTTTGAAATTGAACATTCGTATCTTTGTAGTATATCATCAAAATAATACTTCGTCAATAACTTAGAAGAAAAATAACACATTATTTTTATGCATAATATAATGTTGGTTTGGAATTATTTTTGATATATCGGGTAAGAATAATAAGTATACTTATAATAATTTATGTTAAATATTATAACTATACTTTAAATATTTGTTGACAAAAATCAATATTTTGAGTACAATATATAAAAATACGAATAAAAATATCCCGAAAGCGTTTGCTTTCGGGATAAAATATATAAGATAATAATTATCTCTTTGAGAACTGAGGAGCACGACGAGCAGCCTTTAGACCGTACTTCTTTCTCTCCTTCATTCTTGGGTCACGTGTTAGGTAACCGGCAGCCTTAAGTGCAGGTCTGAAGCTTTCTGCGTCAACCTCAAGAAGCGCTCTTGAAATACCGTGACGGATAGCTCCGGCCTGGCCTGTGAAACCGCCGCCCTTTACGTTGATTATTACATCAAACTTTCCGTTTGTATTTGTTAATACCAATGGCTGACGGATTATAGTCTTTAATGTTTCAAGACCAAAATAGTCGTCAATATCTCTTTTATTTATAGTAATAGTTCCGTTGCCCGGTATAAGTCTTACTCTGGCAACTGACTCTTTTCTTCTTCCTGTTCCGTAATACTGAACTTCGTTTGCCATTTTTGCTTCCTCCTTGTATTATTATATCTCGCCTGTCCATGCAACCGGTGACTGTGCTGCATGCTCGTGATTTGCATCTCTGTAAACCTTAAGCTTCTTTATTGCTTTTCTTCCAAGTGTGTTGTGCGGAAGCATTCCGGTTACTGCAAGTGTCATTGCTTTCTCAGGGTTCTTTTCCATTAGCTCCTTATATGTTACTTCCTTTAGGTGACCAATGTAACCTGTGTGTCTGTAATACTTCTTCTGAAGAAGCTTGTTTCCTGTAAGAACTGCGTCCTTTGCGTTGATTATTATTACGTACTCTCCGCAATCAACGTGCGGTGTGTACTCCGGACGATGCTTACCTCTAAGGATTGTTGCAGCCTTTGCGGCAACTCTTCCAAGCGGCTTGCCTGCAGCGTCAATAATGTACCATTTCTTTTCAATCTCATTAGCTTTAGCCATGTAAGTTGACATTACTTTCTACCTCCTGATTTTCTTTTTCGTATGGTATGAATCTTCAATGTTCATACCTCTGTTTTTTTCAGACTATGAGCAAATCCATACTTGAGCTTTCTATGTTTCAGTGTGAATTTGCCCACAGTCTGCTTGCATAAAAATTACGTCACTCTTTATGACGCTTTTCTATTATAATATATCTTTGCCCACTTGTCAAGTACTTTTTTTAAATATTTTAATTTAGCTTTTGCAATGTCTGCTTTTCTTGCATTTTCTCTTATTTACTCCCGTTTGCTCATAACTTAAGTAAAAAATTTTATTTTAAAATATATCTCTCAAACGTTAAATTTCTCTTAATTTCTTTGTAATGCTCCGATTTTCACAACGTTAAAATTCAATTTTTTCGTCTATACGCTTTAAGAAATGCTTGATATGTTCGTCCCAGAATGTCCAGTTATGATTGCCCGGATTTTCTTCAAACTCAATATCTGAGAATCCCTTTTTGGTTATAGACTCATAAAAACGCTTGTTATCTCCCATACAGTAATCCTCTGTTCCGCAAGCTAAATACAGCTTTGGAAGCGAGGTTAAATCCTTTGTATTTTCAAGCTTAAACATAAGATTATCATCGGAATGTGCGATGTATTCTTCGTTTATGAATATATTTTTAAGCTCAGAATAAAGCGGAGCATCAGGCTCGGGAATATGAGCTGCAATATCAAGGCAGCCGGACAGACTTCCGGCGCAGCCGAAACGCTCCGGAAAGCTGAGTGCAAGCTTTATCGAACCGTAACCGCCCATTGAAAGACCGCATATGAAGTTATCTTCACGGCGTTTTGAAAAATTGAATGTGTTATACACAAGCTGCGGAATTTCTTCCGAAATGTAATCCCAATACCTATGCCCCGACTGCATATTTGTATAAAAGCTTCTGAATCCGTCCGGCATTACAACCGCAATATCCGTGTTTTCGACATAGCGTTCAATATTTGATTTTCTGCACCATGAGGTGTTGTTCTGGCTTAAGCCGTGAAGAAGCCATAAAACTCTGTAACCTGTGCTTTTTGGTTTTGTGTTCGGAATTATTATGTTCATCGCCGTATCATAGTTAAGCGTTTGCGAACGAAAGTTAAACTCCATAACTGCCATTTTAATCTTCCTTTCTTGAAATTATTGAAATTATTGAAATTATTACGGGCGGATATGGAATCCACCCCTACCAATCAAGCAATATCAAGTTTTAGTTGTTGCAAGGTACTACAAATCAAAAATGTAAAGCTTTATTTGGTGAAATGTGACCGATGTCGCTGTCAAGGTAAAAATCAGTTTTCAAGAGCCATTGCCTTTTCAACACGTTTTGCGTGACGTCCGCCAAGGTGGGTTGCCGAAAGGTATGACTTTACAATCTCTATTGCAAGGTCGGGACCTGTAATTCTTTCGCCTATACATATAATATGTGCATTGTTATGCTCCATTGCCATACGTGAACTGAAGGTATCCGTTACATGAGCCGCACGAATGCCTTTAACCTTATTTGCCGCAATACTCATACCTATTCCCGTACCGCAGATAAGTATTCCCTTTTCGCATTCTCCCGAAAGAATTGCATCGCAAACCGGCTTTGCTATGTCGGGATAGTCGCAGGATTCGCTTGAGTTTGTGCCGAAATCCTTGTATTCGTAGCCGTTTGCCTTTAAAAATTCCTTTATGTATTCCTTGTGATTTATACCGCCGTGGTCTGAACCTATTGCTATCATTTTTCAACTCTCCGTTTCTTTAAAATAGTCTATATATAAATGATATCAAACTGTTTTAATAATTTCAATAAATAATTCTGATTTTTTTAAAAAAGTTGTTGTATTTGTGACAGAATAATAGTATAATAATATTGTAATATAATGATTTTGTTAGAATTACACAAAGGAGATGCTAAAAATGGACTATATGAAAGAATATGAAAAGTGGCTTCAGAATGTAGATGCTGAGGCAAAGGCGGAGCTTGAGGCTATAAAAGGCGATGAAAACGAAATTAAGGATAGATTTTATCGTGCTTTAGAGTTCGGAACGGCAGGTCTTAGAGGAGTTATCGGCGCAGGTCTTAACAGAATGAACAAGTACATAGTTGCACAGGCAACACAGGGACTTGCAAACCAGCTTATAAAGACCAATCCGGGTAACGATAATTTAAGCGTTACAATAGCTTATGACAGCAGAATTAAGTCTGACGAGTTTGCAAAGGAGGCGGCATGCGTTCTTGCGGCAAACGGAATTAAGGCGCTTATATTCTATGAATTAAAGCCGGTTCCGGAGCTTTCGTTCTCTGTAAGATACAAAAAGGCTAATGCCGGAATTGTGGTTACAGCGAGTCATAATCCGGCTAAATACAACGGCTACAAGGTTTACGGAGATGACGGTGCTCAGCTTAATCCGGAGCTTGCAGGCATAGTTCTTGAAGAGATTGAAAAGACAGACATATTTACAGGCGTTAAGCGATGCGACTTTGACGAGGCTGTAAAAAGCGGTATGATTGAGATTATGGGCGAGGACGTTGAGGATGTATATCTTGACTTCGTACAGGAGCAGTGCATTAATCCTGAGCTTATAAAGGAAAAGGGCGATACTCTTAAGTTTGTATACACACCGTTCCACGGCACAGGAAACAAGCCGGTACGAAAAATTCTTGACAGAATAGGCTTTAAGAATGTTATAGTTGTTAAGGAACAGGAAAAGCCGGACGGAAACTTCCCTACAGTTAAGTCACCGAACCCTGAGGACAAGGAAGGCTTTAAAATTGCGATAGAGCTTGCAAAGCAAAGCGGCGCCGACCTAATAATCGGAACAGACCCTGATGCAGACCGCTGCGGCATTCTTGTAAAGGACACAAGCGGCGAATATATTCCGATTACAGGTAATCAGGCAGGAATACTTCTTACAGAGTATATACTCAGTCAGAAGGCTGAAAAGGGAATACTTCCAAAGGACGGCTTTGTGGTTAAGACTATTGTTACAACCAATATTATTCAAAAGATTTGTGACAATTACGGCATTGAAATGAAAGAGGTATTAACAGGTTTTAAGTTCATCGGCGAAAAGATAAAAGAGGCAGAAGAAAGCGGAAAAGGAACTTATGTATTCGGCTTTGAGGAAAGCTACGGTTATCTTTCGGGAACCTATGCACGTGATAAGGATGCGGTTGTTGCAAGTATGCTTATTGCGGATATGGCTCTTTACTATCAGGAGCAGGGCTTGACATTATATGAGCAGTTACAGAACATCTATAAGAAGTACGGCTATTATATAGAGGAAGTTGTATCTGTTACTATGGAGGGAATAGAAGGTCTTGAGAAGATAAAGGGAATTATGGAGAATGTCCGAAAGAATCCGCCGACTACAGTTGCGGGAAAAGCGGTTAAGGCAATTCGTGACTATTCAACATCTGTAAGAACAGTTCTTGAGAGCGGTGCAACTGAGGAAATTTATCTTCCGAAGTCCAATGTTATATATCTTGAGCTTGAGGATAACAACAACTTCATAATCAGACCGTCGGGAACTGAGCCGAA
>CAMCUJ010000011.1 GCA_945878965.1 uncultured Clostridia bacterium | reverse complement strand
TTGAGCTTGAGGATAACAACAACTTCATAATCAGACCGTCGGGAACTGAGCCGAAGATTAAGCTTTATTGCTTGATGTGCGGTGAAACTAAGGAGAAAGCGGAGAATACGCTTGCTCTTGCTAAAGAAGATATAAAGAAAATCGTAGGTGAATGATTTTTGAATTTGGCGGCTATCACTGAAAATTATCAAACTAAATTTAGAAGTTGATAAGTTAAAATTTTAACGATACTATCAAATGTGCATATTATTTTTGTACGGCAAAACCCCAAGAGTGACCGCTCTTGGGGTTTTAAGGCTAATAAGAAAGGAACTCGCATTAACTCAAAACGAATTGGCTAATTTAATTTATATAACTAAATCAAGATGTCCCCCGTATCTTAGGCGGCGGGTTCCACTTGATTTTTTCGGCGGGAGTACCTTTTTCCCACCGAAAACGTTGAATAACGGCGCTCTGCGCCTTATTGAAGTAATCGTGAAAATTTTTCACAAAAACACTTGAATTTATCTTTAATTTGTGTTATGATAATTGTGCGACACAATTAAATATTTATTATCTGATGTCTGTTATTTCAGATTGCACATGTATTTTTTGCTTTGGCAAAAATGCATGCTCTATTTTTATGTGCTGGTAAATAACGGCAAGATAATAAAATTGTGTCGCAACAATCGGAGTCATGCGTTTTTCGGTGCGTTGACTTCGGTTGGCGCACTTTTTTGGGTTATTTCAAGAAATGTAATTTAAAAAAGCAGATAAAAATCCCGTTTTCTGCTGAAAAGATATAGAATGCCGTTGCCGCTGTTCCCAACTTTGTGCGTTAAATGTTATAATTCCCTTTGTGGGTAACGGCATTCTTAATTTCAACAAAAATGCATGCTCTATTTTGCATACTGTTGTGTAATAAAACCTGAGTCGCAACAATCGGAGTCATGCGTTTTTCGGTGCGTTGGCATAAGGCTGACGCACTTTTTTTATTATCTTAGGTTCAAAATGAAACAGTGTCTTATGTTAATATACTAAAAAAGACTGATAAATAAGGAGAATTAATATGGACATTGTAAATCAGAACACATATATTTCAAAAGATTATTTTGTAATAATTCCGGCACAGGTTCGCTATGATGGTGATATACCACCTAATGCGAAGCTGCTTTACGGCGAGATTGCCGCTCTTTGCAGCAAATGCGGTTACTGCTGGGCGAGCAATGCTTATTTTGCTAAGCTTTACGGCGTTTCAAAACGAAGTATATCAAGCTGGCTTAAGGCTCTTGAGGATAGAGGACATATTCGCCTTACATTTTTACCCTCGGACAATAATATAAATGATTTAACCCGATATATTGTTATTCCGAAGGAACAATTCCGACAGCGCAGAAAATTACATAAGCTGAATTATGATTATGCCGATAATGATTATTAAAATTATGAGTGCTTATTTTTTTATTTAACCTATGAAAAAATTTTCATACGGCTGTGAAAAATATTTCATATACCGACGAACAGATATTCCATACCTATAGAATAAATATTCCATACCCTATGGAGAAAAACTTCTAATATAATAATACATATTAATAATACATTTAATAATATATTTAATAATATATTTAATAATTTATAAGGCTTTGAAAAATTAAAAGCTGCCATAGGATAGCATATTGACAAAACCATTAAAAAAGGCTTATAATTAATAAACGTAATAGCAAAATATTTTGTGAATATGAAAGGCTTAAGGTTAAATAATTATGAAAGTAAAATTTATAACGCTTGGCTGTAAAACAAATTTATACGAAAGCGATGCAATAGCTGAAATGTTCAAAAAGGCAGGTCACACGATAGCCGATAAAAACGAAACAGCGGATGTATATGTGATAAACACCTGCACTGTAACAGGGACGGGTGCTCAGAAATCAAGACAGCATATCAGAAAGGCTGTAAAGGAAAATAAGGATGCGGTTATTGTGGTTACGGGCTGTTATGCTCAGACCGAGTCCGAAAAGGTTAAGAATATTGAAGGCGTTGATATAGTTGTGGGCAACAACCGAAAAAGTGAAATAGTTGAACTTTCCGAAAAAGCGGTTAAGGGAAAAAAGCTTTGCATTACCGACAACATACTGAAAGAAAAAAGCTTTGAGGAGCTTACCGTAACAAACGGACAAAGCCGTGTCAGAGCCAATATAAAAATTCAGGACGGCTGTAATAATTTCTGTACCTACTGCATAATTCCGTATGCAAGAGGTCCTGTTCGTTCTCGAAGCCTTGACAATATAGTTAAAGAAGCAAAGCTGCTTGCGGAAAACGGATTCTTTGAGGTTGTGCTTACAGGCATTCATATCGGCTCTTACGGCAGAGATTTCGGAAATTCAATAACTCTTATTGACGTTTTGGAGGAGCTTGAAAAGGTTGACGGCTTAAAGCGGATAAGGCTCGGTTCAATTGAGCCTGTTCATATAACCGCAGAGTTTACAGAGCGTGCAAAAAAGCTTAAAAAGCTGTGTCCTCAGTTCCATTTGTCACTCCAGAGCGGTTGTGATGAAACTCTTAAGAGAATGAACCGTCATTATACAACCTCCGAATTTAGAGATGCGGTAAAGCTTTTAAGGGAGAATATTAAGGATACATCTATAACTACCGATATTATGGTCGGATTTGCCGGCGAAACCGATGAGGAGTTCGAGAAAAGCTTTGAATTTGCAAAGGAAATCGGATTTATGCAGATGCACGTATTTAAGTATTCGGTCAGAGAGGGAACTGTTGCGGCAGGCTACAAAAATCAAATTGACGAAGCTGTTAAGGATATCAGAAGTCATCGTATGCTTGCTCTTTCAAAGGAAATGAAGGAGGAGTTCTATTCCCGATACATCGGCAGTGAATTTGAAGTCGTTGTTGAGGATACATCCGAAAACGGTATATTTAATGCAACCTCTGCAAATTATATGAATGTACGGCTTAAGAGTGATAAGGATTTAAGCGGAAAATGCGTTTTGGTTAAGGCAAAGGAAATTAAAGACGAGCATTTGGTTTGTGATTTTATCAAGGAATGCTGAGGATTTTTCAGATAGTTTGTAAACTTCGCTTTAAATTCGCATTAATTTGGTTTAAAATCACGGTAAAGCTGAAAACTTAACTAATTTTTTGAACAATTTTTTATTTAAAAATTCCAATAAAATTATGTGATTTTCAGTTGACTATTCGGAGAAAAAATTATATACTATAGTTGTTAAAAAAAATCAGGAGGTTGGAAAGATTATGAAAACACTTAACATTACATTGGCAAGTATCAATTCGGTAAAGAACTTTGTAAACATTGTTGGAAAGTACGATTACGATATGGACTTAATTTCGGGAAGATATGTTGTAGACGCAAAATCAATTATGGGTATATTCAGCCTTGACTTGGCGGAGCCTATAAAGATGGAAATACACCAGGACGATTGTGAGGATTTACTTAAGGAGCTTGAAGCTTTTAAAGCGTAAGCCTTAAAGCTTGAAATATTAAAACCTTAAAACATAAAAATCCCGAACCCTTTCACTGTAAAGGGTTCGTTTATTTGGCGGTGGCCGCTTCATCTTGACGCGTTATCGCTCTAAAATGATGTATTATCGGTCAGCGTCGCTGACTGCTTTAAAAGCGTACGTTATTATTGAACATTAAAATATAAATTATGAATTATGAATTGATATTTTGTGTTTGACGATAACGTACGTTTTTATGTATTGTAAGACTTATAGCTGCGGCTGTCTGCAAAGCTGAAGGAGAATAAAGATGGACAATTTACCGGAATATAAATTAAGACAAATTAAATACGGAAAGGACGTTCCGCATAAGCCCGATGAGAAATTTATGTATATGGCGTTGGAAGAAGCAAAAAAAGCGTTTGAGATTGGTGAGTCACCTGTCGGAGCTGTTATTGTAAGACGGGGCGAGGTTATTTCTGCGGCTTATAATACCCGTGAAACGGAAAGGAATGCACTTCATCATGCGGAAATTAAGGCGATTGATTCAGCGTGTAAAAAGCTTAACGGCTGGAGATTGTGGGAATGCGAGCTGTATGTGACGCTTGAGCCGTGTATTATGTGCAGCGGTGCAATTATGCAGGCTCGGATACCGAATTTGTATTTTGGAGCATTTGACGAAAAGGGCGGTTGTATAAAATCGTGTATTGATATTAACCTTGTGAAGGGACTAAACCACAAAATAAAATATACGGGAGGAATTCTTGAAGGCGAATGCTCTAAGCTTTTAAAAGAATTTTTTCAGCGGCAGCGTTCGCTTTCAAACGGCGGCGGATTGCTCCGCCAAGATTAAAAAAGAAACGAGGAATTAAAAAATGAGCAATTATTCTCTGCTTAAGCAGTTTACCAAATATGTTTCGCTGAGCATTATGGGAACTTTGGCACAGTCCCTTTATATAATCGCCGACACTGTTTTCATAGCACAGGGAATAGGTGCGGACGCTGTTGCCGCACTTAATATTGCACTTCCCGTATTTGGAATTATATTCGGCTTTGGAATGATGATTGGAATAGGCGGCGGAACACGCTCCTCTATCTATGAGGAAACCAAGAGTGAAGTATTCACCCTGTGTATAATTTCAGCCGCTGTTATATCGAGTGTTTTTTCGGTTCTCGGTCTGTTTTTTGCGGATAAAATAGCCGTGCTTTTCGGAGCGGGTGATGATATAAAAGAACTTACCGTAACATATCTAAGGATAGCTCTGCTGTTCGCCCCTGCATTTATGATCAATAACTCCGTTGTATGCTTTGTAAGGAATGACAAAAATCCGCATCTTTCTTCAATTGCAATGCTTACATCAAGCTTTTCAAATATTGTGCTTGACTATATATTTATATTTCCGCTCAGACTCGGAATGCTTGGTGCAATTCTTGCAACGGTTATGTCACCGCTTATAAGCCTTGCTGTTTTATCATTGCATTTCATTCTTAAAAAGAATACCTTCAGGTTTACCCTTAAAGGCTTTAAATTCAGCTTTAAAGAACTGTTTAATGTATGCTCACTCGGCTTTTCGTCATTTATAAACGAGGTCGCAAACGCTGTTGTGGTAATGGTATTTAACTTTATAATACTTTCACTCAGTGGAACTGTCGGAATTTCGGCGTATGGAATTATAGCCAATTTTTCGCTTATGATAATTAATATATTCGCAGGAATAGCACAAGGAATACAGCCTCTGACAAGCCGTGCATACGGAAAAGGATTAAATAAAGATGCAAGCCGTATTTATATGTATGGTATAACGCTTTCGGCGGTTATTGGAATAATTGTATATACATTAAGCTATTTTAATACGGAAGCTCTGATTTCAATATTCAACCGTGATAATGACTTAAACCTTTTAAGAATAGCAAGCCGTGGAATAAAGCTGTATTTCATAGGCTTTGTGTTTGCCGGAGCTTCTATAATCTCATCAACCTATTTCAGCAGTATCGAACGCCCCGTAAGTGCATTTATTCCGTCGGCATTAAGAGGCTTTGCATTGATAATTCCTATGGCTTATCTGATGTCATTTATATTGAAAATGGACGGTGTATGGCTGTCGTTTAGCGTAACCGAATTTATAGTTATGATAGTATGCTTTTTTTTAATCGGAGTGAAAAGTATACGCTCGAAAACATAAGCAGGGGCGGATATGAAATCCGCCCCCGGAAGGTCAAATAATATGGTTATTTTCGTTTACGAATACAACCTTTGGTTCGTGAGTTTTTGCCTCTTCATAATCCATAATTGCATAAGCAATAATTATCACAATATCACCTTTTTTCGCCTTGTGTGCCGCCGCACCGTTAAGACATATAACTCCGCTGCCCCGTTCGCCCGGTATTGCGTAAGTTTCAAGCCTGTTTCCGTTCGTTACATTCACTACCTGAACCTTTTGATTGTTAAGTATTCCCGAACGCTCCATCAATTCTTCATCTATTGTTATGCTTCCTATATAATTAAGGTTTGCGTCCGTTACGGCAGCTCTGTGTATCTTTGAATTCATTACTTCGATTTGCATAGCTTACCCCCTTAAAATCGTATTGTCTATAAGTCTTGTGTTTCCGAATTTCACAGCAAGTGCAACTAAAGCTTCACCCTTAATTTCACTAATCGGCTGTATGGTTTCAAAATCAACTATTTCAACGTAATCAATATTTGCAATAGGTGAACCCTCGATTATATCCGTAATTCTTTTCTTTAAAATATCGGCATTCCTTTCGCCGTCATTAAATAAACGCTCCGCCTCTTTAAGCGAACGACTTAAAACTAATGCTTCACGCTTTTCCTCATCGCTTAAATATACGTTTCGTGAGCTTTTCGCAAGTCCGCTTTCTTCACGGACTATAGGACACGGAACTATTTCGATGTTGAAGTTTAAATCATACACCATTCTCTTTATAACCGCAAGCTGCTGTGCGTCCTTTTGACCAAAGTAGGCACGGTCTGCCTGCGTTATGTTGAACAGCTTTCCTACAACTGTTGTAACACCTCTGAAATGTGTGGGTCTGCTCTTTCCGCAAAGTCCGGCTGTGAGATTTTCTACATTAATATATGTTGAATAACCGTTTGGATACATTTCACTCGGAGTCGGATGGAATATCGCATCCGCTCCCGCTTTTTCGGCAACCTTAGTATCATGCTCAAGGTCACGGGGATACTTGTCAAGATCCTCCGTTGGCCCGAACTGCGTAGGGTTTACAAAAATACTTACTATTGTAATATCGTTTTGTGAGGCTGACTTCTCAATCAATGATGCATGTCCCTCGTGAAGATAGCCCATTGTAGGGACAAGTCCGATTGTTTTTCCGTTAGTTTTTTTATCCTTTACAAATTCACGTACTTCCGATACGGTTTTTAATATTTTCATTTAGGGAACACTCCTGTCTTTACTTCATTTATATAATTTGAAACTCCGTCAGTGATTATTGAGTTAAGGTTAGTATATTTTTTAACAAATGACGGAGTAAAATCATCAAATAAACCTAAAATGTCATAAAGAACAAGAACCTGTCCGTCACATCCTCCGCCCGAACCTATTCCGATAGTTATTATATCAAGCTCCTCTGTTACACGCTTTGCAAGCTCGGAGGGTATACATTCAAATACTATCATAAATGCTCCGGCACTTTGAAGAGCCTTTGCGTCTTTTATAAGCTTTTCCGCTGCCGCTTCGGTCTTTGCCTGCATTGAAAAGCCGCCGAAATTGTTTATGTGCTGAGGTGTGAGCCCGAGATGACCTACAACGGGAATTCCGGCATTTACAATTGCACGGACAGCGTCGCAGATTTCCTCTCCGCCCTCAAGCTTAACGGCGTGAGCTCCGCCCTCGGCAATTAATGCTCCGGCATTCCTTACAGCATCATATATTCCCGTGTGATAGGATAAGAACGGCATATCGCTTACTATAAATGAAGATTTTGCACCTCTTGAAACTGCTTTCGTGTGATGAAGCATATCTGACATTGTTACGTGGGTTGTGTTTTCATAGCCGAGAACAACGTTTCCGAGCGAGTCGCCTACAAGTATTACGTCACAGCCGGCATTGTCCACTATTTTTGACATCGGATAATCGTATGCTGTAAGCATAGATATTTTTTCGTGATTTTCTTTCATTTTTTTCAGTGTCTTTGTAGTTACCTTTTTTCTTTCCATTTTTTTAATCCTCCAAGATGTAATATTATTAAGGAAACAACTCATAAATTTGTTTATGAGATATGGCAACCAAAGCATAGGCTTAAAAATGATTTGTACTTTTTAACATAAAGTTCACAAAGCTATGATATTATATGTTTTGTGAAGGCTTAATATTAAAGTGTACACTATTCTTTGGAGCTTTTTTGAGAGTGCGTGAATTTTTTTGAATTTCCCACCTCTATGTCCAAAGAAATAAAATTTTAAGTCTTTGTTGGGAACCCAATCAAAGCTTCAGTCGTCTAAGGTACTAAAGCCGCAGAAATCGGCTTTAAGCCTCAGATAAATAGTTAATCGTTTATATGAGAAAAACCTTAAGAGGAATTTCCGATATAAATTACGCATTAAGTATAGCATATTAGCAGAAAATCCGCAAGGATTTTTTATAAAAAAACGCAGCACGTATTTGTGCGGTGCAGAGTGTATGCTAAAACATAAAAATATAGATTTTGCAACAAATTAAAAGAAAACTCTTGACATTTTGCTTTTAAGGTATTAGAATATATAAGGTATAGAGAAAAAGTGAATGAAAAACAGGGCATAAAGTTGCCCGAGAAAGAAAAGAGGAGACTTATTGTGGCTGTAAAATATATATTTGTTACAGGCGGAGTTGTGTCGGGAATAGGTAAAGGAATTACAGCTGCGTCTTTGGGTCGCCTGCTTAAGAACAGAGGACTTAGGGTAACCATACAGAAATTTGACCCATATATAAACATAGACCCCGGAACCATGAGTCCATATCAGCACGGAGAGGTTTATGTAACCGAAGACGGTGCTGAAACAGATCTTGACCTTGGACATTACGAAAGATTCATAGATGAAAATCTTACAAAGAACAGTAATGTTACAACAGGAAAGGTTTACTGGTCTGTAATAACAAAGGAACGACGAGGAGATTATCTCGGAGGAACAGTTCAGGTTATACCTCATATAACAAACGAGATAAAGGAAAAGATTTTCAGTGTAGGACTTGAGGGAAACACCGATGTGGTAATAACCGAAATCGGCGGAACTGTTGGAGATATAGAAAGTCAGCCGTTTCTTGAGGCGATAAGACAGGTAGCCGGTGATGTGGGCAGGGAAAACAGTATGTATATACACGTAACCCTTGTACCGTATCTTTCATCATCCGGTGAGCTTAAGTCAAAGCCTACACAGCACAGTGTAAAGGAGCTTTTAAGCATAGGCATTCAGCCGGATTTGGTAGTGTGCCGCAGCGAGGTTCCGCTTGAGGAAGATATTAAGAATAAGATTGGTCTGTTCTGTAATATAGCACCGGGCAATGTAATAGAGAATCTTAATGTAGAAACTATTTACGATGTACCGCTTATGCTTGAGAAACAGAATTTGTCGGCTAAGGTTTGCAAAAGACTCGGAATTGAGTGCGATGCACCCGATCTTACAGCATGGCAGGCAATGACTGACAAGATAAAAAATCTTAAGAACAGAGTAAGAATTGCATTGGTAGGAAAGTACGTTGCACTTCATGACGCATATTTAAGCGTTGCGGAGGCACTTCGCCACGGCGGATATGATTCTGACGCCGAGGTAGATATAGATTGGATAAACGCTGAAGATGTAACAGCGGAAAATGTCGGCGAACTTCTTAAGGAAGCAGATGGAATTCTGGTTCCGGGCGGATTTGGCGACAGAGGAATCGAAGGAAAGATTCTTGCAATTAAATATGCAAGAGAAAATGATGTTCCGTTCCTTGGAATATGTCTTGGAATGCAGCTTGCGGTAGTAGAGTTTGCAAGAAATGTTGCAGAGCTTGCCGGAGCTCACTCATCCGAGCTTAATCCGAACACTCCGTATCCCGTAATAGATATTATGGCGGAGCAGAAGGAAATTATGAATATGGGCGGAACAATGCGACTCGGAAGATACCCTTGTGTACTTACCGAGGGAACGAACTCTTATGAGGCGTATGGTGAAAAGGAGATAGGTGAAAGACACAGACACAGATACGAAATGAATAATGCGTATCGTGACAAGCTTTCAAATGCAGGCTTAAAGGTTGCAGGACAATCTCCGGACGGCAGATTGGTAGAAATAGTTGAGATACCAAGCCACAGATGGTTTGTCGGGGCACAATTCCATCCGGAATTTAAGACAAGACCGGATAGGCCACACCCGTTATTTAAGAGTTTTATATACAATTCGCTCCTAAAACGCCGCGAAAATGTCTGATTTTTTGTTCAAAGTGTTACAAATATGTTACAAATGAAATTTATTATTGACAGGAACGGCGATTTAGTGATATAATCAATGTATGGTTATTATGATAGCCTAAGCTTAGGATATTGTAGTAACAAGAATAATATAGGTTATTTATTGAAAGAGGGTAGCCTATGTTAATTCTAATTTCTCTTTCGGAAAAAATTAAAATTAATTATAAGGAGGATTTGAGAATGAGAAATCTCAAAAGAATAATTGCTTTAGCTGCAACATTTGCACTAACATTAACATCAACAGCATTCGCATCTAACTATTCAGATGTAGCTGATGACAGTGCATATGCAGAAGCAATTGAAACACTAAGCAAGTTAAACATCTTCACAGGCGACGATCAAGATGGCGATGGCGTAATGTCATTCAGACCTGAGGATAAGGTTACAAGAGCAGAATTTGCAGCTCTTATAGCAAGAATTCAGGGTTTTGAAGGCACAGCGATGTCACAGACAACAACAATATTCAACGATGTTCCTGCAACACACTGGGCATCAGGTTACATAGCTCAGGCTACTAACCAGGGTATTGTTAACGGATATGGCGATGGAAACTTTGGTCCTGAGGACGAAGTTAAGTACGAGGAAGCTATAAAGATGATTATGGCTACACTTGGCTATGAGCCATATGCAAAGCAGGAGGGTGGTTACCCTACAGGTTGGCTTACAGCTGCTACAAGATATAACGTAACAAAGGGTGTTACAAACACAACAACAGGCGTTGCTGCTACAAGAGGCACAATTGCACAGCTTCTAAACAATGCTATTGACACAGCTCTTATGGGTCAGGCTAAGTGGAGCAACAGCGGTGTAGTTGAGTACGTTATATATGACGGCGTAACTCAGGCTTATAAGACACTAATGAGCGAGTATCTTGGTGTTACAAAGCTAAAGGGTAAAGTTACAGCTAACTCAATCACAGATCTTACAACTGCTAAGACTATTGACACATCAAAGGATGCTGAAGTTACAGTTGATGTTACAGATAACTACAACACAACAAATGATGACTTCCAGTCACTTGGTTCTTACAACTTTGATGTAGCAGGAACAGATGCTGAGGATTATCTTGGTCAGGCTGTTATCCTTTATGTAAAGGAAGATACAACTGATGATACTTATGATGTAATCTCTATGACAGCTGAAGCAGGTAAGAATACAAAGACAGAGTTCTCACTTGATAAGTTCGACAGTGCTGCTACAGATTATATTAAGTACATGAAGAACGATTCAGATAGAAATGCTACAAAGATTACTATTCAGGACAATGCAAAAGTTATATACAATAACGTTGCAAGTATGTCATACGAAGATTTATTCATTGATGGCATAATCGAGAAGGATGGTAAGCTTGGCGGTAAGGTTGTAGCTTATGATACAGACAACGTTACAGGCTATGATGTAATATTTGTTGAGGTTGCAGCAACAGGTGTTGTTGACGAAGTAAACAACGGCAAGATCACATTCAAGAATGATGTTGGCGCTGCAGCTTATGAAAATTCAATCAGCAATATCGTTGTTGATGAAGACGATGACGATGTAATCGTAAACATTAAAAAGGACGGAAAGACAATCACTGTTGATGAAATCAAAGAGTGGGATGTACTTTCAATAATAACAAACTCAGAAGTTTCTGAAGTATACAATATCGAAGTGCTTTCAGGTGCAAATGCAATAGAGGGTTCAATCTCTGCTACTTCTACATCTAAGACATCTGATACTGATTATGCTTACAGAATCAACGGAACAAAGTATGACGTAGCTGAGGGTGCTTACAAGTGTGACAACCTTAAGGTTGGTAATGCAGGTATCTTCTATGTAGATGCTTACGGAAAGATAGTTGCATTTAACAAGGATGCTTCTTCAACAGGTAAGGCAAACTACAACTATGCATATGTTTTAGATGTAGTTGATGACGAAGATAACTTCGGCAAGCAGACAGTTCAGTTCAAGTTATTAACAGCTAAGCAGGGTGTTGTAATTTGGAATGCTGCAAGCACAGTTAAGGTTGAATCTAACGATGATGAAGTTTCATATAAGATTGAGGATGAGGCAAAGGATCTTGTAAATGCAGTTCCTGCAGGTTCAACAATAGCTTACACATTATCAGGAAGTGCTGTTAAGACAATTACTCTTGATAATTATGATGCTGAAGGTTTCCAGGAAGTTAACCTTTCATCTGCAGCAGAATACGATGCTGAGGCTTTAACATTCGCTAAGAAGGATGTTGACGAAGATACAGTAGTTCTATTTGTAGATCCTGATAACGATGATGATTCAGAGGTTGGAACAATAGCTGATCTTGTTGATGAAGAAGTATACAGCGACGTTCAGGCATTCGTTGATTCTGATGATTGGGAAGCACTTGACCTACTTGTTATCAAGGGTTACAAGAATAAGTTTGGTTCTTCTTCTTCAATTGCTGTAATAAGCGATGTATATGAGTCACAGAACGAGAACGAAGAGGATATATACACAATTGAGTTCTTAATGGATGGCGAAGTTAAGACAGCTAACACAACACCTGATTCTCATGATGATGATTTTGCTGGTGTAACTGAAGGTGACATCTATAAGTTTAAGTTCAACGCTGCAGGCGAAATCAAGGAAGCTAAGGCATATGTTGACTTTGCTGACGGCGTAAGAGAAAAGTATGATGGTACTCTTGCCGCTGCTCCTGTAGTTGATGGAATAATTTCAAATCTTGGTGAAAACGAAGAGGTTGTAGTTGCTCCTGTAGTTGAGTATAAGACTTCTACAAAGACACTTGATGTTGATGGTGTATCTTATAAGCTTTCAAGAGCTACTAACATCTATGTTATAGACCCTTCAAAGAACAATATGGTTTCAACAGGTAGTCTTGGAGATATTGAGTACGATAAGAATCTTAAGGATGTAACTGGTGATGTAAAAGATAAGGATGGCAACATTCTTGCTACAGCCGGTGATATCAACGGTCTTTCAGATTATGTTGTAATCAGATCTTACGAGGATAAGGTTACTGAAGTTGTAATCGTTAAGGCTTATGACTACGGTAGACTTTACTACTAAGAATAATTTAAACCGAATGGTTTAGCTTGCTATGATATAGTGAGTTTATATAAAGAGAGAAGCGGTTGCTTCTCTCTTTTTTTTCGTAGTATGACTGAATAAAAATAGGCTCTTTGTCAATAGTGGGGGTCAAAAATATAATGGAATTAAGATGGTTGAA
>CAMCUJ010000010.1 GCA_945878965.1 uncultured Clostridia bacterium | reverse complement strand
GATATTGCAAATGCGAAGGCAACTCTTAGAGCTGAATATGAGAAGCTTCCTGAGGCAGCATACTCAGATGCTAACTGGGAATCAGTTACTAAGATTTATAATGATGCAGTGACAGCTTGTGATACAATTGCAACAAGAGATGAGCTTAATATAGCTGTTGCAAAGGCTATAAATGACCTTAATTCTGTTGTAATGGATAACTTAACAGAGAGCTACAGCATAGTATCCGAAAATGATAAATTCATTGAAAAGGGTGCTATAGATTATCGTGATGGCGGTATTCCAATGTTTGACGGTGCAGAAGGAACTGTTACAAATGCGGCTCCTTACACAGGAATACAATTGCAGGCTAAAGACAAAGACGGAAATGTAGTTGATAATTCTAAGATTATTTGGCAGATAAAGAAGTTTGACGATTCTGTACGTAAGGTTGCAGAGGTTGACAGTACAACAGGTATACTTACTGTATACGGTAACGGTATAGTTCAGCTTACAGCGGCAAATATTGAGGAAAAGACCTGCGGAAGATTAATGGTACAGATTAATATGCAGATTGAGGCAGAGTATGCCGATAACGGAAACGGTGCAACGCTTAATGATTCACAGGGTACACCAAGCGGCGGCTTTAATGCCGGAAGTACAGGTGATACTTGGATGGAGTATAAGTCGGTTAAGCTTTCTAACCTTGACAGCATTATGGTAAGATATGCGGGCAAGAATGCCGGAACTATCAATATAAGTCTTGATAAGAATACAAATCCTGGAAATCTTGTGGCACAAGGTACTCCAAATGCTACAGGTGCATGGGGTACATGGGCAACAAGCGAGCTTGACCTTAAGAAAGAAACCCTTGATGCAGCACTTCTTGAAGGTAAGCTTGATGAATATGGCTGTGCAACAATTTATGTTCAGACAAATGGCGTAAATCTTGACTACATCAGAATGAACTATATTGAGAATGATGATGAAGTGCCATATGTTATTGATAAGGTTCTTAACAAGACAAACGGAAGAATGAAGGCTACATTAAGCTATCGTGGCAGCACACTTGCTACAGAGGTTACTATGGTATCTGTAGTTAAGGATGCAAACGGAACTCTTAAGAACATAGCAACAACTTCGGTTAAAGGTACAGGCGAATATGAAATTTCAACAGGAGCTGCTCCGAATGAAGATGTAACTCTTTATATCTGGAAGAGTCTAACTGATATTACACCGCTTGCAATACCGGTAACTAAGGCATATACTACACCGCTTGACAGTGAGATAGTTGTTTACACACTTAATACTCAGTATACATATGGTAATGATTATTCTGTACTAACGGGCGGAACAGACGGAACAGCTTATACAACCACTGTAAACGGTTTAAGCGGTTATGGCGGATGGACAATTGCAAATAAGAGTGCAAATTATACTTATTCCGATGTAAATGAAAATATTTATAACTATAGCTTTACCCAGGGATGGCAGGCAGGTGAAGGCGGTAAGAAAAAGAGAAATCTATACTTTACTCCGAAATCAGCTTGCAATGTAACAGTAGTATTTGCCGGTGCTAAGGGCAGAGATATGTATATTGAGCAGGGCGAAAATAAGATAACAGGTATTGGTGTTGATGATCAGATTACCGCATTTAATTTAGATACAACCGATACAACTAACCCTGTATATGTATATGGCGGAAAGAGTAGTAAGCAGTTACTTGCAATCATAGTCGAGTACTACGGCAAAGCTGAAACAGCATCTGTCGAAGCTGTAACGCCGGGTTTGGACAATGAAGCTGCAGAGGGTGTTGACAGACCTGTACAGTTTGCAACATGGAATGGTTCAAATGTTGTACTTACAGAGAATGATGTAACAGGCGAAACAAAGGTATGGTCGGTAATTACAGATGATATTAAGGTTCAGTTAAGCACAGATTATTTTGCAGAGGCTGATGTTGATTACATTAATGCGGCACTTAAGATAAATAAGCTTGCTGAGTATAAGGGCAGACTTTATGCAGGATGCGATAATGGATTGCTTGCAGTTTTTACGGATTGTGCTAAGTGCTATAAGCTTAAAAAGATATGCGACATTGATATTAAGAATATGAGCATAATCGATGGAGTTATGACCGTTACAAACGGAGTAACCGATATTGAAATTAATATGAGTGATATTGGTGGAGATACTATTGCAGCGGAAGAAGCAAGAGTGATGGCATTAAACGGTGCTGTGCTTGTGGATGTTCGCAGTGCGGAAGAATTTGCAGAAAAATCTGTTGAAGGTTCGGTAAACATTCCGGTTGATGAGATTGAAGAGGGACTTTCTTCATACTCAAAGGATACAGTGCTTATATTCTACTGCTCAGCAGGAACAAGAGCACTTAGGGCTCTTGAAACAGCAAAGGCTATGGGATATGAAAATGTATATAATCTTGGAAGTATAGATAATTTACTTTAAAAATTATTAAACCTAAGTTAACGGTCTTAGATAATAATTTGGGGAAATGAAAAAGTCATAAAAGGACTCGGACTATGTTCGGGTTCTTTTTGAGTTTTTCATAAATTCGAGTGCAAAATTTACGAATTAAATTTATTTAAAATGCCTATTACATAAATTTATTTTTTCTATTATAATATTATTAGGGGTATTATGCTCCGAATTAAGAATAGGACGGTTAATTAATATGTTTTGTGTAAATGATGTTGTGCTTTATTCGTGCTATGGAGTATGTGAGATTACGGAGATTTCAATGAAAAACTTTGGCGGGAGTAAGGAAGAATATTATGTTTTAAGACCTATATATGATTCTAAATCTACACTTTTTGTTCCTGTCAATAATGAAAAGCTGACATCAAAAATCAGACCTGTATTGACTATTGATGAGGTATATGCATTGATTAAGACTATGCCTGATAAAGAAAGTGTATGGATTGAGGACGAAAATAAGCGAAAGGATCATTATAAGGAAATTTTAACAACCGGAAACCGTGAAGAAATAGTTAAAATGATAAAAGCGGTTTATTTTATGGAAAAAAAGAAACGAAGCGAAGGCAAAAAGCTTCATGCAGTTGATGAGAAATTCTTTAGAGATGCGGAAAAACTGCTTTATGAGGAGTTTTCGCATGTTCTTAATATCGAAAAAACTGAGGTTTTTGACTTCATAACCTCTGCTTTAGGTGCTTGAGAGCGGCGGCATTCCCGACTGTAGTTTTCGCTTCCTTTTGAACAAGCAAAAGGAATAATAAGAAATAGTTATATTCTAAAGAAAAAACGGAGCTGATTTCAATTACAGCTCCGATTTTTTTATTAATTACGCATTACACATTACAAATCATACAATATATTGATTTAAAGGTTTTCACCGTAGCCGTACTTTTCAACTATATAGTCAACATCCTTGTCACCTCTGCCGCTGCAGTTGACAAGAATAGAATCCGCACCTTTTTCCTTTGCAATTTTCATAGCATAAGCAATAGCGTGTGAGCTTTCAAGAGCAGGGATAATACCCTCGTATCTTGAAAGCTTAAAGAATGCGTCAACAGCTTCTTTGTCGCTTATACCAACGTAGTCTATTCTTCCTAAATCTTTAAGGAATGCATGCTCAGGACCTACCGATGGATAGTCAAGACCGCTTGCGATTGAATATACAGGCTGAGGATTACCGTTCTCGTCCTGAAGAAGATAGCTTTCAAATCCGTGAAGTACACCCTTTGTTCCATAGGTAATACTTGCGGCATGGTCGCCGACATCAAGACCTCTGCCTGTTGGTTCGACTCCTACAATTTTCACAGGGTCATTAAGAAATGGTGTAAACATTCCTATTGAGTTGCTTCCTCCGCCTACGCAGGCACAAACTATATCAGGCAATATTCCTGTCATCTCAAGGAATTGTTCTCGTGCCTCCTGTCCGATTACCATCTGGAAATCTCTTACCATTAAAGGGAACGGATGTGGACCAAGTGCCGAGCCTATGCAGTAGATAGAGTCCTTGTAATTTTTAGCATATGATTCAAAAGCCGAATCAACTGCTTCTTTAAGGGTTTTAAGACCGTGAGTTACCGGAACTACCTTTGCACCGAGTATCTTCATACGTGTAACATTTGGTGCTTGTTTTGCAATATCAACCTCGCCCATATGAATTTCACATTCAAGTCCGAAGTATGCGGCGGCAGTTGCAAGTGCAACACCGTGCTGTCCGGCACCTGTTTCGGCAATTAAACGTTTTTTGCCCATATATTTTGCAAGAAGACCCTCGCCCATACAGTGGTTAAGCTTGTGTGCACCCGTGTGATTTAAGTCCTCTCTTTTTAAGTAAATCTGGCATGTGCCTAAAAGCTCTGAAAGCCTTTCGCAGTGGTAAACAGGGGTTGGACGTCCCTGAAATTCTTTTCTTATTCTGCGAAGCTCATTTATAAACTTTGCAGAGTGGCATATTGTTTTGTATGCCTCATCTATTTCCTCAAATGCCGGTATAAGTTCATCCGGAAGAAAGCTTCCGCCGTATTCTCCGAATTTTCCGTCCTTATCAGGATAGTTTTTAAGATATGTTCTGTAATCCATATTAATATCCATATCCTTTCTGCTAAAAAATAAATTATTACTTTTAATTATATCATATCTTAAATTAATTTTCAATTAATTTTCAATTAATTTGTTAAAAGATTTAAAATATTTTTGTTGCACCGCTTACAATAGTATGATATAATTTTTTTAAAGACTGAATTAAAAAAATCCGATAGAGAAATGACTGATAATGATGACATACTGCTGACATGTTTGTTGCGATAAAATATAATATCATAATAAAATGAGGGTGAGTATTATGCATTATGTAAAAGTTAAGGGAATATTATCGGCAAAAAACGGAATGAACTTATACAGGGGTTGTCTTCATGGCTGTATATATTGTGATTCGAGAAGCTTATGTTATAATATGGAGCATGATTTTGAAGATATAGAGGTTAAGGAAAATGCTGTTGAACTGCTTGAAAAAGCACTCAAAAGCAAGCGTAAAAAATGTATGATAGGTACAGGTTCAATGACCGATCCGTATATTCCTTTGGAAACAGAGCTTGGAAACGTAAGAAAGGCATTGGAGCTAATTTATAAATATGGTTTTGGAGTTACTCTGATAACAAAATCAAGCCGAATTTTAAGAGATATTGATTTGCTTAAAAAGATAAATGAGAGGACAAAATGTGTGGTACAGATGACTCTGACTACCTATGATGAGAACCTGTGCGGAAAGCTTGAGCCTAATGTAAGCACTACGAGGGAGCGTTTCGAGGTATTAAAGAAGCTTCGTGATGAGGGAATACCCACTGTTGTGTGGCTTAGTCCGATACTTCCTTTTATTAATGATACTAAAGCTAATATTTCGGGAATACTTGATTATTGCATAGAGGCAAAGGTTTACGGTGTTATCTGTTTCGGAATGGGACTTACTCTTAGAGCCGGAAACAGAGAATATTTTTATAAGCAGTTAGATCGGCATTTTCCCGGACTTAAAGAACGCTACATAAATAAATATGGCAGCAGATACATAATTGATAGTCCAAGTAGTATTGAATTAATGGAGCTATTTCATAATAAATGCGAGAATTACGGAATAGTTCATAATAATGACCGCATATTTGAGTTTTTGAATACATTTGAGGATAAATGTATTGAAGAACAGCTGTCAATGTTCGATAGTAGATATAATTGAGATAAAAACCGAAAGGATGAATTTGTATGGCTTTTTGGAATCCATGGAGAGGCTGTCACCGCCATAGCGAGGGCTGTAAGTATTGTTATATACATAAGGGTGATGCAAAAAGAGGAATAGACACAAATGAAATAATAAAGACCGATAAATTTTACGCACCTGTTGAGAAAAAGAAAAACGGTGAATATAAAATGAAATCCGGACAAATTGTATATCTTTGTTTTTCTACAGACTTTTTGATTGAAGAAGCCGATGAATGGCGAAAAGAATGTTGGAATATGATATGGGAACGCTCGGATTTGAATTTTTTGTTTTTAACAAAGCGTATTGAACGTTTTGCCGATATTATTCCTTCGGACTGGTATGACGGATATGATAATGTCACTGTTGGCTGCACTGTTGAAAATCAAGAGCTTGCGGATTATAGGCTTTCTATTTTTAATAAGCTGCCTATTAAGCATAGAAATATTATTTGCCAGCCTTTAATTGAAGATATAGATATTTCTCCCTATCTTGATAATACAGAGCTTGTAGTCGCAGGCGGCGAGTCAGACAGAAACGCAAGACCGCTTAATTATGAATGGATTTTAAATATAAGAGAGCAATGTATTTCACATAATGTAAGTTTTGAGTTTAGACAATGCGGAACACATTTTATTAAGGACGGGAAATTATACAATCTTAACGTTCGTGAATTATGCAGTCAGGCGAGAAAGGCTAATATAAATTTCAGCAGAGGAGTATTATAATGAATGATACCGAGATTTGCAGATTTAATGATGAAGTTGAAGATATTGAAGGGTTAGTTAATTTATTATGCGTAAAGGATGCGAAGATTGCCTGTTGTACCGCAGACAAAAATATACGGGAGAGCATTTTTACTCTCCCGATTTACATTAAAATTAATCTTTAATTATTTTAACTTTTATATTCGTTTTCAGTTTCAGATTCTAAAGCTGTACTTTCTTCTGAATTTTCTGAAATTTCATTCTTACCCTCTTTAAATGAAACGTAAAAATTCACTGCAAGAAGCATAAGTATAGGCGTAATAATCATGCCTATAACACCGAAAAGCTTAAGACCTACATATATGCTTATAAGAGTAAGTATAGGATGAAGTCCTATCTGAGAGCTTACAATTCTCGGCTCTAAAAGCTGACGTGTGATAAATGTTGTACACTGAAGTATTATAAGAGCAAGAGCGAGCATATAGTCGCCGTATATAAGGTTTATAATCGCCCAAGGTACAAGAATTATTGCTGTTCCGAAGAATGGAAGTGCATCCGTAAAGCCTATTATAAGTCCCCAAACAAGAGGATAGTCAATTCCGAGTATCCATAATACTATTGTAACCTCCGAGCTGATAATACTCATCATAATAAGCTGAGCTTTTATATATTTGAAAAAAGCTCCGAAAACAGTGTCTTTAAGAAATACAGCTTTACTTAAAAATGGTTTTGAAAGTATCTCGTTCGCAAAGTTCACTACCTGCTGATAGTCTTTGGTGAAAAAGAATGTCGATAATATAAACATTATTATAAACATTACTGCCTCGGGAAGTGAAAATGCAAAATTCTTAGCAAAGGTTATAATGTTCTTTGTAATAGGAGAAATTGCATCTTTCAAGTTGTTTTGAATATCCCATATAAAATTTTCAACGTAGCCTTGAAATTCATCGGGCAGGTTGTCATATATGTCGGAAAATTTCAGATAAAGCTCATTTCCCTTAAGACGGATACTTTCCATAAGCTCAGGAAATCCCGAAAATAATCCCGCAAGCTGAACGAATAATTGATATATCAGAACCGAAAGTATAAGTGTTATAATTCCTACTATAAAAATTATTAAAAGTGCAGAACTGATTCCTCTGTTTATTTTGAGTCTGTGTTCGAGAAAACGAATTATTTTCTGACACATCATGGCAATAAGAAATCCTAAAACAAACGGCAAAAACAGCCTAATCATAAGCGGCAAAAGAAATATTGCCGCTATTATACCAATTGCTATCAATGTAAAATTTAAATACTTATTTTTTGTCATGTAGAGTCCTCCGTTTTATCGGAAAGCAGATACTCACAGCAAACAGCAAATACGATTACTGTTTGCCAAGAAGCTTATTAATAAGAGTATATCCGTCCTTAACGTAAATTCCTGTTTTTTCAGCATCTTTTTCCGAATAAATTCTTTCCGCTTCGGAATTTTCAGAAGTACTGTTATATAGTATGTACGGAATAGGGTCAGATGTATGTGTTCTGATTGCAAGCGGAGTCGGATGGTCAGGCATTACAAGAATTGAATAATCCTCATTGTCATCTTCCATTGCCTTTACAATAGGTGCAACTATCTTTTCGTCAATTAATTCAATAGATTTAACCTTGTTGTCAATCTCATGTCTGTGACCTGCTTCGTCCGCTCCTTCAAGATGAACGTAAACAAAATCCGCACCATTTCTGAGTTCTTCAATTGCAGCCTTTGCCTTTCCGTCAAAGTTTGTGTGAACTGTACCTGTTGCACCTTCAACGTCAATCACATTAAGTCCGGCACAGTGTCCGATTCCTTTTATAAGGTCAACTGCCGAAACAACCGCTCCCTTAATTCCGAACTTGTCTTTATAAGTCGTAAGGTTTGGCTTTGTTCCGCTTCCCCAAATCCAAATAGAGTTTGCGGGACGTAACCCCCTCTTTATTCTTTCAAGATTTACGGGATGGTTCTTTAGTATATCATAGCTCTTTTTCATAAGGTTTAAAAGAGTTTCATCCTTTGGAAGATATTCTGTAACCTTTCTGTCTGAAATATCATGCGGAGGGGTAAGACTTTGGAATGTGTTTTCCTTGTTGTGCCATACAAGAAGATGACGGTAGCTTATTCCGCCGAAAAATTCATATTCGTCAGTCTTAAGTGCATCATTTACCGCCTTTATAAGCTCATGTGCTTCAGGCGTTGAAATTTCGTCTGAGCTGTAGTCAACCATTGTCTTGTTTTCGTAGTCCTCATCCTCAGAAAGATATACAAGGTTGGTTCTGAAGGTTGTGTCGGTAAGCTCAAGGGGAACGTTCATTGAAACCGCCTCAAGTGGGGAACGACCTGTGTAGTAAATCTGAGGATCGTAGCCGAATACCGCAAGGTTTGCAACATCACTGCCCGGAGGTAGATTATCTGGAACTGTTGTTACCATTCCCATCTCACCGTACTTTGCAAGCCTGTCTATATTAGGCTTTTTTGCAGCTTCAAGCGGTGTTTTCCCGCCAAGCTCCTCAACCGGTGTGTCTGCCGCACCGTCGCATAAAACAACTATATATTTCATATAAATTCTCCTTACTGCCGATTTCTCGGCATTATATCATTGATTTTGATTTTGCATAGCTTTCACAATATATATATAAAACTATGGTAATATTATAACTCTTAAAGGCTGATATGTCAAACTTAATTTTTATTAATTGTTTGTGAAAAATTTACGAAAAAAACTTGCAATTCGGTAGAAAAAGCGTTATAATAGATAATGGATAAGAAGTAGCATTTAATTGAGAATTTTAGAAGTTAATTATTGAAAGGCGTGGTATTTATGCAAAACAGATTATTTCAGAATACTCTTAATCAGCTAAAAAAGGATATAGACCGAATTATAGGTGTTATAGATGATAACGGAACCATAATTGCCTGCAGCGACGAAAGCCGTATAGGCAGCGAAAATGAGAATCTTTTATCTCTTTTTGAAAGCGGCAGTGATATAAAGATTATAAATTCATGCAGTTATAAGCGTGTTGAAACTTATAATAAGAGTGAATATATTGTTTTTTGTGAGGGCGACGATGAAATGGCAAAGGGTTATTGTGCATTTCTTGGAACACATTTTCTTACAATTAAGCAATACTATGATGAAAAATATGACAGAAACAGTTTTGTTAAAAATGTAATAGTTGATAACATTCTTCCGGGTGATGTTTTATACAGAAGTCGTGAATTACATCTTAATGTTGATGCTTCAAGAGTGGTATTCTTGGTAAGAACACAGAAAAATTCCGAAACTTCAATAGTTGAAATTCTGCTTAGTTTGTTTCCCGATAAGGCACATGACTTTGTTGTTCAAATTGATAATAGAGATGTTGCGGTTATTAAAGAAATGAAAGAGGATGTACCAACCGAAGAAATAATGAAGCTTGCACAGAATATGCTTGATGCTGTTATGACAGAGGCTATGGTTAAGGTTTCAATCGGTATTTCGACAGTGGTTCCTACAATACAAGAACTTGCAGCGGCTTATCGTGAGTCCCGTATTGCACTTGAGGTAGGAAAGGTATTCGATACTGAAAAGAATATTATAAGCTATGAAAATCTTGGAATAGGAAGACTTATATATCAGCTTCCTACAACTCTTTGTGAGCTGTTCTTAAACGAAGTATTTAAGAAAGAGTCTATAAATGTTCTTGACAGTGAAACTATCTACACAATTCAGAAATTCTTTGAAAATAACCTTAACGTATCCGAAACTTCAAGAAAGCTTTTTGTTCACAGAAATACACTTGTGTACAGGCTTGATAAGATAAAGAAGCTTACGGGTCTTGATTTAAGAGAATTTGACGATGCGATCATATTTAAGGTTGCGATGATGGTTAATAAATATCTTATTTCACATCCTACAA
This sequence comes from uncultured Clostridia bacterium, assembly GCA_945878965.1. Lineage (GTDB taxonomy): Bacteria > Bacillota > Clostridia > Monoglobales > Monoglobaceae > CAMCUJ01. The sequence goes on along the minus strand of CAMCUJ010000010.1, from coordinate 3,055 downwards.
GACTTTAATTTCGACAATGTTGCTGCACGGGATATCATATTTCTCGGGCAGATACAGAATCTGCTCCTACCTGTCAAGAAATGTAAGGTTTAATGCTGCACGGTTGTAGGGGCGAGCTGTGTTCACCCTTGGTCACATAATGATTTCACCTCACCGCTTATCTTTGGCAAATGAGGCATATGTAAAACACAAACTAAGCGAAAGGAACTTTACCGATGATTGAATTTAAAAATGTTACAAAGGTATATGAAGATAATGGTACGCTGGCTCTTGAAAATGTATCATTCAAAATAAACAAAGGGGAATTTGTATTCCTTGTGGGTCCATCGGGTGCCGGAAAATCTACGCTTACTGAGCTTATCATTCATGAAGAGGTTGCAACGTACGGCGAGGTTATTGTAAATGATTTTATATTAAGTGAAATTAAGAAAAATGATATTCCGTATTTAAGAAGAAGCATCGGGATGGTGTTTCAGGATTTCAGACTTCTTCCGAATAAAACGGTTTATGATAACGTTGCGTTTGCAATGCAGGTAATAGGTGCTTCAAGAAAAGAGATACGCCGTAGAGTGCCAAGCGTTTTAAGTATGGTGGGTCTTTCCGAAAAAGCTAAGATGAAGCCAAATCAGCTTTCGGGCGGTGAACAACAGAGAGTATCTATTGCAAGGGCAATGGTAAATAATCCGCCTGTAATTATAGCGGATGAGCCTACCGGTAATCTTGATCCGGATACTGCGGCCGAGATTATGCAGCTTTTTGAGGAGATAAACAGAAGCGGTACAACAATTCTTATAGCTACCCATGCCAAGGAATTTGTTGATAATATGAAAAAGCGTGTTTTGGCAGTAGAAAACGGAAGCTTGGTTCGTGATGAAGAAAGAGGCGGTTACGGATATGATATTTAGAAACATACAGTATTTTTTGGTACAGGGCTTTAAGGGAGTTATATCTAACAGACTTATGAGCATAGTATCTATAGGAACGGTTATTGCAAGTCTGGTATTGTTCGGATTATGCACACTTTTAGGAATGAATGTAAATTATTTTGCGGATCAGATAAAGGATCAATGCCAGTTTAATGTATATATGAAGAAGGATATTGACAGGGATGGGCTCAGAAGTGTAGCAAGTCAGCTTGAAAGTATAGACGGAGTTGAGAGTATTACTCTTTATACAAAAGAGGATCGCTTTGAAAAGGCTAAGGAGGATTATGACGAGCAGGCAAAGGCGATAGAGATTTTAGAGGAAAATAATCCGCTCAGAGATTCATATATTGTAACTCTTACGGATTTATCCGAATCTACGAGAGTTGCGCAGCTTGCACAGCAGATAGAAGGTGTTGAGGAGGTTACAAACAGGCAAGATATTATAGATAAAATTCTTAAGGTTACGGATTTTATACATAATTTAAGTATATGGCTGCTTGTAATTTTGGTTGCAATATCGGTATTTATAATTTCAAATACGATAAAGCTTGGACTTTTTGCACGAAGAAAAGAAATTAACATTATGAAGTTTGTAGGTGCAACTAATTGGTTCATACGCTGGCCGTTTATAATTGAGGGTGCTATTTTAGGAGTTATAGGAGCAGCGTTGGCTGCGGTGATAGTTATTTTTGTTTACAGCTCAATGCTTGGTTCTTTTTCGGAATTTCTCGGAAGTATTGAACTTTTAAGTGCTTCGTATGCTTCAAAAATAATTATATACAGCTTTTTGGCACTTGGAATCGGTATCGGAACTATTGGAAGTGTGCTTTCTATACATAAGCATTTACACGTATAATTAAGTGCGGAGTGCTTATAGCAGGGTATTGAGATAATATGGAGGAAATCGATAACTTATGAGCAGAAAAATGCTTAAAATCACAGCAATAGTTATAATTTCTGTGTTCGTATTCGGAATAGCGGCTTCAGCATGTGCTCAGTTTGTTTATGCCGATACAAGTCTGCAGCAAAAGCTTGATAAGGCTAAAAAGGAGAAAAGTGAGGCACAGAAAAAAATAGATAATGCAAATTCCGAAAAGGAAAAGACTTTAGAAACCATGGAAAAGCTTGAAAAAGAAGTCGGACAAATTCAAACTCAGCTTGATGCTATTAATGAACAGCTAAGCGAAACAGAGGCACAGCTTAAAATAAAGGAAGAGGAGCTTGAAAAGGCTACGAAGGAAGCGGATAAGCAGTTTGAAGATTTTCAGGAACGATTCAGAGTTATGTGTGAAGGCGGTGTTGTAAATTATATAGAGATTCTTTTCAGTGCGGAAAGCTTTTCGGATTTTTTGGACAGAATTGAAATTGCTCAGGAGATAGCGGAGTATGACAGAAATATTTTTGATCATATGGAAGAAGTAAAGAATACTATTGAAAACAGTAAAAATGAGATAGAAGCTATTAAGGAAGAACAAGAAAAGTATAAGATAGAAACAGCAACACAGAAGAGTGCTCTTTCGTCAAAGCTTGCTGAACAAAATAGATATATAAATGAGCTTCAGCAGGATATCAAGGCGAATGAAAAGATAATGGAGGAAAAGCAGGCGGCGATGGATGCGCTTATTTCTCAGATTTCGGCGTCACTTAGTAAGAATACATCAAGCGGTGGCAGCAGTAATGTAAAGTATGTGGGCGGAGATTTTGCGTGGCCTACTCCAAGCTGTTATACAATTACATCACATTTTTCACCGGCGAGAGTTAATCCGGTTTCGGGAAAGCTTAAAAAACATACCGGAACTGATATCGGTGCATCATTCGGAGCATCAATTGTTGCCGCAAATTCCGGAACGGTTACGCTTGCGGGCTGGAATTCGGGATATGGAAACTGTGTAATAATTGATCATGGCGGTGGACGTGCTACGCTCTACGGACATATGAGTTCAATCGGAGTTAAAAAGGGTCAGAGTGTTACAAAGGGTCAGCAGATAGGCAAGGTTGGCTCTACCGGAAATTCAACGGGACCGCACCTTCATTTTGAGGTTCTTATAAACGGCTCTGCGGTTAATCCTATGCAATTCTTCAATTAGCGGCGACAGCGGTCGCTTTTACACGACATCACCCATCATTAA